>JAADFS010000095.1 GCA_013152795.1 Deferribacteres bacterium | reverse complement strand
TATAAATGAACCGTGAGCTTATTCATATCATTGAACAGATGAGCAAGGAAAGGGGCATACCCAAGGAGTCCATTCTCGGAACCCTCGAGTCGGCCCTCTTGTCTGCGGTAAGGAAAAAGTACGGTCTTACACCTGAAATAAATATAAAAATCGACAATGCATCAGGCGAAATCTCTATAAGTGCGCTGAAGAAAGTCGTCCAGAAGGTCGAGAACCCGAGGGAAGAGATTTCGCTGCAGGACGCACGGAAGATAGACCCCTCGAAAGAAATAGGCGATACGGTTGAATCGCCTATATCCCTCGAGAATTTCGGCAGGATTGCGGCTCAGACAGCCAAGCAGGTGCTCTTCCAGCGTGTGAGGGTGAGGGAGGCCGAGAAAGAGGCGATCTTCGAGGAATACAAGGACAAGGCCGGCCAGATAGTCAGCGGCGTGGTGATACGCAAGGAAAAGGGGACTTACTTCATAGCCCTCGGAAGGGCCGAGGCCCTGCTGCCGGTCAAATCCACGCTGCCCACCGAGACGCTGAAAAGGGGCGAGACCATAAGGACGTACATAGAAGAGGTAAAGATCACCCCCAAGGGCCCGGTGATCCTGCTTTCAAGGACGCATCCGAATTTTGTTGCAGAGCTTTTCAGGATGGAGATACCCGAGATATACGAAGACCTCGTAATAATAAAAGACATTGTAAGGGAGGCCGGAGACAGGACAAAGCTGACGGTGTACTCCAACAACCCCATGGTTGACCCCGTAGGCGCGTGCGTGGGCATGAAAGGCACGCGGGTTCAGTCCATAGTCAGGGAATTAAGGGGCGAACGGATCGATATAATACCCTGGACGGATGATCCGAGAGTGCTCATACCAAAGGCCCTGAGTCCGGCGACTGTTGAGAGCATAGGAATCAATGAAGAGGAAAAGTCCGCTATGGTGGTCGTAAATGACCAGCAGCTCTCAATCGCTATCGGGAAAAAGGGACAGAACGTGAGGCTGGCCATGAAACTCACAGGCTGGGATATTGATATAATCAGTGAGACAGAGTATAACAAGATGAGAAAGGGAGAAATAGAAACACAGCTTGAGGAGCTTCAGGAAGAGAGTCAGATGAACGAAGCCGGTACGGAAGAGGGCCCTACCGGGGAGGGTCAGGCCTCTGAGGATGAACGACAGGACTAAGAGTTTCACCGGCACAAAAACTTCAGCATACAGCCCGCAGATATCAGGAGACACCCCTGTCCAGTATGTAAAAGGAGTAGGTCCGGCGCGCGCCAGGATACTGGAACGCCTCGGCATCAATACGGTCGAAGACATCCTATTTTATTTCCCGTGGCGTTATGAGGACAGGAGACACCTGAAGAAAATAAACAGCCTCGCCTACGGAAGCCTCCAGACGACCCTCTGCGAGGTGGCATCGGCAAATATCATCACCACCCCCCGGAAGAAGATGAAGATTCTCGAGCTTGCGGTCGCCGATGAAACCGGCTTCCTGAAGGCCAGGTGGTTCAACCAGCCGTATCTGAAGAAGTACTTCAAAAAGGGCCAGAAGATTATACTGAGCGGCGTGGTAAAGGGCAATCCGTATAACGGCATCGGGCCGGAGATGGATAACCCGGACTTCGAGCTGCTCTCAGAGGACGACAGGCTTGTTCATACATCAAGGATTGTGCCTGTATACAGGGCTGCCGAGGGTATATCACCCAAGCAGCTCAGGACCCTCATGTTCAATACGTCAAGCACCTACTCCTTCCTGCTTGAAGATTACCTGCCCGGGTATATACGTGAAAGAAACAATCTGATGCCCTTGTCCCGCGCAGTAAGGGAGGCGCATTTCCCCGAGGAATGCAGTGATGTCAGTGCGCTGAATAAAGGGATAAGCCCTGCACACAGGCGCCTTGTCTTTGATGAATTCTTCCTGCTGGAGCTCGGTCTCGCGCTCCTGAAAAAAAGGGAGACGTTTGAAAGGGGGATCAGCTTCACTGACAGAGGAGTTCTCGCCAGCAGATTCTTACAGGGACTGCCGTTTGAGCTCACAGGCGCCCAGAAACGGGTTGTCGCGCAGATAAGAGAGGATATGCAGAGGCCCGTGCCCATGAACAGGCTGGTGCACGGTGATGTGGGATGCGGAAAGACCGTGGTTGCGCTGGTGTCAATGCTCATAGCCGTTGAGAACGGCTACCAGGCCTGCCTCATGGCGCCGACCGAACTGCTTGCGGAGCAGCATTTCATCAACATACACAGAATGGTTGAGGCCCTCGGCCTGAAGGTCGCGCTGCTTACATCAGGCACGAAGGAGAGGCTTGTCGATGACATATCCTCCGGAACCGTTCAGATTGTGGTGGGCACACACGCGCTTATACAGGAACGCGTGAGATTCAGAAATCTCGGCCTTGCGATAATCGATGAACAGCACAGGTTCGGCGTTCTCCAGAGGGCCACCCTGAGAAGCAAGGGATTTAATCCGGATATACTCGTCATGACCGCAACACCCATCCCCAGGACACTGGCGATGACGCTGTATGGAGACCTTGATGTCTCAATAATAGACGAACTGCCCGCAGGCAGAAGGCCCGTTATCACGAAGGTGTTTTTTCCGTCGCAGAAGGACATGATATACTCTCTGATAAAGGCCGAGCTGTCCAAAGGGAGGCAGGTCTATATCGTATATCCCCTGATTGAGGAATCCGAAAGGCTTGATCTCAAGTCCGCCATGGAAGGGGCCGAGGCGTTCAGGAGGATTTTCAGTGACAGGAGAACCGGTCTTGTCCACGGCAGGATGCGCCATGACGAAAGAGAGGCCGTCATGGCGCAGTTCAAGGCAGGAGATATCGACATACTTGTAGCGACAACGGTTATCGAGGTGGGCATAGATGTGCCCAATGCCTCTCTCATGCTTATCGTGCATGCCGAGAGATTCGGCCTTGCACAGCTTCACCAGTTGAGGGGACGGATCGGAAGGGGCAGCTATGATTCTTACTGCCTCCTCATGGCATATCCTCCTTTCAGCGAGGAGGCGCGCAGGCGCCTCAGGGCAATGGAATCCACGAGCGATGGATTCAGGATAGCGGAAGAAGACCTTGCGATAAGGGGACCGGGTGATTTCTTCGGCACCCGGCAGTCCGGTATTCCTGAACTGAAGATGGCGAATATAATAAGAGACATGGAACTACTCGAATCAGCAAGAAGGGAGGCATTTGATTTAATAGATGCCGAGCCCGATCTGGCCGGCCATCCCCTGCTTAAGGAAACCCTGCTGAAAAGATGGAGGGGGAGGCTGGAGCTTGTCAAGAGTTAGGAGGACAGGAAATGGAAGACAGCACGATGGACAAGGTAAGAAAAAACCTGACAACAGGGATTACACGCGTTAAATGGATGGCGAATTTTGTTGCGGAGAGGACAAAGGCGGGGACATCCTCTGCAAAGCTCCTGTATGAAATCAGCAAGCTTGAAAACAGGATAGACGATCTTTACCGGCGGATCGGCAGGCGGATTACGGAGCTGAAGGAGAAAAACGAGACAGAGGGCAAGGATGTATTCAGGGATCATATTATAGAGGAGGCGCTTGAAGAGGTAAAGAAGCTGAAAGAGACGGCCGATAACTACAGGAGCAAGGCGGGAGTATAGATAAGTTTTCAGGTAATGCAATATATTGTAATCTTTATTCTCGGCCTGGTAACAGGCTCTTTTCTTAATGTGTGCATATACCGTCTCCCGAGGGGTATATCCGTGGTGCGCCCTTCTTCCCGGTGCACATCATGCGGGGCACCGGTAAGATTCTATGACAATATCCCTGTGCTGAGCTATATCATGCTCCGGGGCAGGTGCAGGTCATGCAGGGCTGAGATACCGCTCAGGTATCCCCTGATAGAGCTGCTTAACGCCGTACTTTATGTCATTGTGCTTCACAAATTCGGTTACGGCTCTCCCCTGGTACTGGCGGCTTACCTGGTGTTTGTATCCTCGCTTGTGGTGATCTTTTTTATTGATCTCGAATTCCAGATAATCCCCAACAGCATCACCCTGCCGGGTATTCCCCTCGCCGTTGTTTTAGGCTCCACCATACTTCCCGACCCCCTTGCACAGGACAGCCTGCTCGGGGTCAGGGCATCCGTTACAGGCCTTCTGGCAGGGGGCGGTTCCTTTTATCTGCTGTCTGTGCTGGGCAAGGCGATATTCAGAAAGGATGCAATGGGCGGAGGGGATATCAAGATGATGGCCATGGTCGGCGGCCTCCTGGGGTGGAAAGGGGTGATACTCACGGCCTTTCTGGGAAGTCTTCTCGGTTCGTTCACCGGCGTTTCCCTTATCCTCCTTAAAGGCAGGGAATGGGGGGGGAAGATAGCCTTCGGGCCGTATCTGGCCTCAGGTGCCCTTGTTACACTCTTGTGGGGGCGGGATATATTTTTCATGTGGCTGGGGTATCTCCACGCAGGGTAAACCTTAATGTTGCATAAATGGCAGGAGGGCCTGCCCGCAGGTGATATTTTTATGCCACTGTAAGGAGATAAAGCGTGTCACTCTGAAAGTGTTGCCTGCAGCAGCCTGATAAAATTATCCACCAGGAATGGATTGAAGTCCTTGTTTGCGCCTTTCTTCATTAATGCGAAAATCTGCTTTACATTCATGCTCTCCCTGTAGGGCCTGCGGCTGCGCAGGGCGTCGAAGAAATCCGAGACCGCAACTATCTGGCTGCATATGTGCTGCCTTCTTTCGTTTATGCGGAGCTGCGGATAGCCGGAGCCGTCGTACCGCATATGGTGCTCGAACGCTATGATGGGTGCAAGCCGGGTGAGGTTGTCCATCTTGGCGAGATATTTTGCGCCGTACAGGGGATGTTTTTTTATCTCGTCGAATTCCTTTTCATCAAGCGGGCCGTTTTTCTCCAGTATCTCCCTGGAGATAAACAGCTTGCCCGCATCATGCAGAAGCGCCGCCACGCCGATCTCGTGCAGGAGGTCATCCTTTATGCCCAGGGATTCCGCCTGAAACACCGAAAGGACCGTAACGTTGGTGGCATGCGTGTAGGTATATTCGCTGTATGACTTCACGGGGCTTAAATACTTGAGTATCCTGGCCTCTTTCCTGAAGGTTGCAATAAAGTGAACCACGATCTCCTCAAGCCCTGCTATATTGAGCTTCTTGAAAGGTGATGCGGAATGAAAGACATCCTTGACTTTCTCTATCTCCTCCGGTGGGGAATAAGACACGCCGTTTATGTCGAAATCAAGCTCAACATCCGTATGCAGGGTCATCCCTCCCAGTCTGACATCAACCGCGCCGGTCCTGATATGCGGGTATGTCCTCAACGCCTTGCCGGGCTCCGCGATGTCAACAATGAATTGTTTGATTTCATTAAGAGATACCCCCTTCAGAAAATCAACACGCGAGATGCCTTTCCTCTTGAGGCGCTTCATCAGGTTGCTCCCGTGAAGACCGACCTTCCTTATGGGCGTGCCGTTTACCACGAGGTCATTATCTATTATCATTATCTCAAGCCGTTCCTTCATGGCGTCTTCAAGCGCCGAGAGGGCCTTGATGGCCAGGTCGTCGAATGAGGCATGTCCCTTTGAGTACAGGGAGCAGTTCGATATGGCAACCATGAGAACCGATATGAAATTATTCTGCTTTTCCATGAGCCCCTATAATGTCCCGGACAGCATCCGGCGGATAATGTTTGAGTGTTCTGCGTATCTCTTCCTTCAGTTTTTCCAGGGGACCCTTGAACAGGAGGGTCTTTGATGCGAGAATGTTCCGCAGGGTCTCCAGTGCAGCAGGGTCTCCTATCTGGCCCAGGGCCTTTACGATGAATGCCTTGTCTTCAAAGTCAAAGCCGGTGATGGTCTTTTTCCTGAGCAGGTTGATCAGGTCCGGAACGGCCTTTTTCACCTTGAATGCCCCTGCAACTGCAACAGCCCTCATGACCAGATCTCTGGACTCTGATCTCAGATATCCCCTGAGAGATTCAATCGCATAGCTGTCGCCGGTGCTGAGCAGGCATTTTATCGCCTCAAAGCTCACCTTGGGATTTTCATGATTGCAGAACGGCCTGACCTTTCTGAGGGCCTCCTTGCTGCCGCATTCATTGAGGATGAAAAGCATGTTTCTCTGGACAAACCACCTGCTGTCATCGAGGCGTTTTACCGCCTCGGCAGCGGCCTTGTCACCGAAGAGTGTCGTGAGACTGAGGATGAATCTCCTGACAGATTGTGATTCCTCATCAATAAGGGCATACATAAGCAGCGGTATTATCTTTTCTCCGTAATATCTGCAAAGCTGGAAGGCCTCTTCCCGTGATTCTCTTCCTATGATCCGGAAGGAATTGACGACCTGGGAGATGAATTCCGTGGAATGAAAATACTCCAGGGTCTCGGCAGCCAGATCCGGAAACATCTTTTTTGCCGTGTCGGATTCAAGGACACTGAATGTCTTCAGTACCTGTTTGTACCTGCCCGTGTTTATAAACTGCTCCACCTGCTCCTTCATGATTTTGACGAAGACTTCATATTCATCCCTGGATATCTCGTCTGGCCTGTCG
>JAADFS010000094.1 GCA_013152795.1 Deferribacteres bacterium | reverse complement strand
CCCGAACCTGTAAGCTCCTTGCTCTTTTTAGCCGGTGGTGCAACGCTGGCAATGGGATATTACCGGAAGAAAAGGAAGAAAAGCCTCTGAGAACAAAATCCGTGTACCAACACATAAAAAAATAAAAGCCGGCGGGTATGCTTTCCCGCCGGCCTGATAACCGTTTATTTCTTTTTCTTCTTTTTGCCCTTTATCGCAGCCTGTGCTGCTGCAAACCTTGCAATAGGAACCCTGTAAGGCGAACAGCTCACATAATCAAGCCCGATATTGTGGCAGAACTCGACAGACCTCGGTTCTCCGCCGTGCTCGCCGCAAATTCCGAGCTTGAGATTCTTTTTGACCTTCCTTCCCTTTTCCACCGCAATCTTCATAAAGGAGCCGACCCCCTCAATGTCAATGGAAATAAACGGGTCCTCTTTCAGTATCCCGTTTTCCACATAAAACGGCAGGAACCTTCCCGCATCGTCCCTTGAAAGGCCGTAGACCGTCTGTGTAAGGTCATTGGTGCCGAATGAGTAAAAATCCGCAACAGCGGCAATCTCATCAGACGTCACACACGCGCGCGGCAGTTCGATCATCGTGCGCGTAAGGCACCTTGATCCCGTATTTCTTCTGAACGCTGTCTGCAACCGATACGGCGACCTCTCTCATGGCCTCAAGCTCTTTGACATGGCTTACGAGCGGTATCATTATTTCAGGCAGTACCCTGACCTTTTTCTTTTTCAGCTCGCAGGCGGCTTCCATGATAGCCTGCACCTGCATGGCGTAAATCTCGGGATAGGTTATACCGAGGCGGCAGCCGCGGTGTCCCAGCATGGGGTTGAACTCATGGAGCGATTTGTTCTTTGCATCCAGTTCACTGAATGTTACACCCATTTCCTCTGCAAGCTCTTTCAGTTCCGCATCAGTGTGGGGGAGGAACTCATGCAGGGGAGGATCAAGCAGCCTTATGGTAACCGGCAGGCCGTTCATCGCCTTGAATATTCCCAGGAAATCACGTTTCTGAAACGGCAGCAGTTTCTCAAGCGCCTTTTTCCTTCCTTCCTCTGTATCCGACAGTATCATCTCCCTGACGGCCTTGATCCTGTCCGGCCCGAAGAACATATGTTCCGTCCTGCAAAGGCCGATACCCTCTGCGCCGAATCTGCGGGCAATATCCGAATCCTCCGGCGAGTCCGCATTTGTTCTGACTTTCAGGGTCCTTATACGGTCAGCCCAGGTCATCAGTTCCTTATACCATTTATTGTGTTCAGGATCAGCCGGCAGGAGTTTAAGTTTGCCTTCATAAACCCTTCCCTTTGTGCCGTCCAGGGTTATCCAGTCGCCTTCCCTGATAACCTTGCCGTTGACGTGTATCTCTTTCTTGGAGAGATCGATATTCAGGTCCGAGCAGCCCACGATACAGCATTTCCCCCATCCCCTTGCAACGAGGGCTGCATGGCTGGTCATTCCGCCCCTGGCGGTAAGTATGGCCTGCGCGGCATGCATCCCGTGTACGTCCTCCGGAGATGTTTCCGTCCTTACGAGAATTACCTTTTCTCCTTTATTGGCCCATGCCTCGGCGTCATCTGCGGTGAGAACAACCCTTCCCATGGCCCCGCCGGGACCTGCAGGCAGGCCCTTTGCAAGTTCAACGGCCTTCTTTTCAGCAACAGGGTCGATACTGGGATGCAGGAGTTCGTCTATCTGCTCCGGCTTTACGCGAAGCACCGCGGTCTCCCTTGAGATAAGCCTCTCCTTCGCCATTTCAACGGCCATGCGGATTGCAGCCTGGCCGTTACGCTTGCCGACCCTTGTCTGCAGCATCCAGAGCTTTCCGTCTTCTATGGTAAACTCTATGTCCTGCATGTCCTTGTAATGCCTTTCAAGATTTCTCTGGTAGGTGAACAATTCCTTGTACAACTTGGGCATCTTCTCCTCAAGCGAGACAAGATGCCTGGTATCATCGGTCTTGCCGGCCTTGTTTACGGGATTCGGCGTCCTGAGCCCTGCCACGACATCCTCTCCCTGTGCATTGGGGAGCCATTCACCGTAGAACATTTTTTCTCCTGTTGCAGGATTGCGCGTGAAGGCGACCCCTGTCGCCGAGTCCTCACCGGTGTTGCCGAAGACCATGGACTGGACGTTGACGGCAGTGCCCCAGTCCTCTGGTATTCCTTCTATCTTTCTGTACGATACGGCGCGTTTCCCCATCCATGACTGAAACACAGCGCTTATGGCGCCCCAGAGCTGTTTCCGGGGATCATCGGGGAATTCACTCTTCAGTGTATCTTTGACTATGGCCTTAAAGTCATCGCACAGTTTCTTCAGATCATCGACCGTCAGGTCTGTATCGCTCTCATAACCTTTTTCCTTCTTGAGTTCATCAAGCGCATGTTCCAGCTTTGCGCGGATACCCTGGTCCTCTTCAGGCTCGATGCCCGCCGCCTTCTCCATCACGACATCGGAATACATCATTATCAGCCTGCGGTATGCATCATATACAAAACGCGGGTTGTTGGTTCTCTTGATAAGGCCCGGAATGGTCTTTGTGGTCAACCCGACATTCAGTACGGTCTCCATCATCCCCGGCATGGAGCTGCGTGCGCCTGAGCGGACCGAGACGAGAAGGGGATTACGGGGGTCTCCGAATTTCCTTCCCATTATCTTTTCAACCTTTGCAAGCGCATCGTTGACCTGTTTTTTTAATTCCTTCGGATACCTGCGGTTGTGGGCATAATAATAAGTGCATACTTCAGTGGTTATGGTAAATCCGGGCGGGACAGGAAGCCTCAGTTTGGGGTGCCCGGCCATTTCAGCCAGGTTTGCGCCTTTGCCTCCCAGGAGGTTCTTCATTCCGGCATTGCCGTCCGCTTTACCGTCCCCGAAAAAATAGACATACTTTTTAGCCATTTTCAATCCTCCAGAATTAAATATTTTTTAAAAAAACAGTTGCAATTATCCACAGGAGTGCATATTTTACACAATAGCACAAATTAAATTCAAACGCAAAAACCATTGTTTACCGCGGTTCTTCCCGCCACTTGCCACCGCAACACATTTAAGAATCCCGTCGCTTTATAACCGCTGAACCCTGAAATTTGAACCCTGTTCCGCGGCAGGCCATCCTGTCCGTTTGCGCAATATCACTGCTCCACTATCTTTGAAAAATCTCCAAGGGAATCAAAGGCTCTTTTTACAGTCATAAGCAGGGCGAGCCTGTTTTCCCTGACCCGCGGGTCCTTGTCCATTACAAGCACTCTGTCAAAAAATGTATTTACAGGCCCTTCAAGCTCAAACAATGACCTGTAGTCTGTATCCGCCAGAGTGCCGTTTACCTTTGCAGCAACACGATACAGCTCTTTCTCCGCCGGCTCGGCCAGCAGGTTTTCGTCTACTGGACCGGCCTGCGCCCGGGCCAGTATGTTGTAAACCCTCTTGGCTGCTGTAAGGAGCCCGGGGAAACCCGTATCTTTCCTGAACCCTGAAAGGATGTCGATCCTGCGTTTTACGTCCTTAATATCCAGCTCGTCTGTGGAAAGCACAGCGCTGATGATGTCGTGGCTGTAACCCCGGGAGAGCAATACCCCCTCCAGCCTCTGTGCGAAAAACTCCAGTATCCTGCGGCAGAGCGCCTGCCTCTGTTCAGGGGAAGGCTCCAGGCATTGAAGGGCGTGGTCAGACAGGTCATTCAGCGGCAGACTGAAATCATTGGCCTCCAGTATGCTTATTATTCCCGCTGCCTGTCGCCTGAGGGCATAAGGGTCCTCCGACCCTGTAGGGATAAGGCCGAGATAGAAAAATGATGCGATATTGTCCATTTTATCCGCCAGGGATACTATCGTGCCCGTCTGGCCCGATGGCAGTTTATCGCCCGGGAATTTCGGGAGATAATGCTCATAGACAGCCTGTGCCACTTCCTTGTCTTCACCGGAGTCAAGTGCGTAGATCATTCCCATGTAGCCCTGCAGCTCAGGGAATTCACCGACGACCCCGGTGACAAGGTCTGCCTTGCAGAGCATCGATGCCCTCTGAAGTTTTTCCTTTGACCGTATATTCAGTCTGCCCGCAATGAACAGGCTTAACGATGATATTCTCTCCGACTTCTCGTATATACTGCCGAGCCTTTCCTGGAAAGTCACCTTTTTCAGGTCTTCCGTGTAGTCCCGTAACGGTTTCTTCCGGTCTTCCATATAATAGAACCTCGCATCCTCAAGCCTTGCCCTGAGCACGCGTTCAGCCCCTTTTCTGACCGTATCGTTGTTAACGGGCAGGGTGTTGCTCACAACAAAAAAAGACGGCAGCATCCTGCCCTCGGCATCCTCTGCGGGGAAATACTTCTGGTGCGACTTCATAACGGTTACAAGAAGCTCTCTCGGCAGGTCGAGATATTTGCCGTCGAATCCGCCGGAGACAACCGTCGGATATTCAACAAGGTTTGTAACAGTATCAAGGAGTCCGGGATCCTCATGGGCCCTGCAGCCGGTGAGGGACTGAATTTTCCTTATCCCTTTCAGGATGGCCTCTTTCCTCTCGGCAGGGTCGGCGATAACATGGTTCTGTTTGAGGAGATACAGGTACTTGGCAGGGTTTTCGATCTTAACGGCCACAGGAGACAGGAACCTGTGGCCGTATGAAACATTGCCGCTCTTTATTCCATCCAGTTTGAATTTGATTATATCACTGCCCAGCACTGCAAGTATCCACTGTATGGGCCTGAAATATCTCAGGGAGCCGTCGCCCCATCTCATTGACCTGGGAAGGTGGAGCGTGGATATCATCTCCGGCAGTTCCCTTGCAAGGACATCCCTCGCGGCCCTGCCCTTTTCTTTTACAGTGGCGGCGACATATTCCCCGCGGTCCGTCTTTTTTATTGCAAGCTCCTTGACATCAATATTCAGTGACCGTGCAAAACCGGTTGCAGCCTTTGTAGGCTTGCCCTGATCATCAAATGCCACCTTGCGTGGAGGGCCGATATGCTCAATGGTTCTGTCCTTCTGTTTTTCAGAGACATCCTCGATATATAAGGCCAGTCTTCTGGGCGTGGCATATTCCGAAATCCTGCCGTATGATATTGAGGCCCTTTCAAGTACCTGGAGAAGCCTCTCCTTCAGCACAGCCAGTCCTGAAGATATAAACCGGGCCGGTATCTCCTCGGAGCCTATCTCAAAAAGAAGCGGTTTCATTTTCCTTCCAGTGGCATAAAAAATATCAATTACGGGGCAGGCTCTCCTGCCTGTTTATGCAACTTCAAGACTTTCTCAATAATGGAAATCCTTTTTCCTCCCTGAGTTTCAGGTATCCCTCGGCGCATTTCCTTGCAAGATTCCTCACCCTTGCAATGTATGCCGTCCTCTCCGTAACACTCAGCGCCCCGCGGGCGTCAAGCATATTGAAACTGTGGGAACATTTCAGACAGAAGTCATAGGCGGGCAGCACAAGTCCATGCCTTATCAGGTTCAGGGCCTCTGCCTCATACTTTTCAAACATGCTGAAATGCAGGTCTGTGTCGGCTGCATCAAAATTGTATTTCGAAAACTCCACCTCGGTCTCATGATGAATGTCGCCGTATGTTATTTCCTTGTTCCACCGGATGTCGAAGACATTGTCCACTTCCTGAAGGTACATGGCGATACGTTCGAGTCCGTACGTAAGCTCTACTGAAACGGGCTTCAGCTCTATGCCCCCCACCTGCTGGAAATATGTAAACTGTGTTACCTCCATTCCATCGAGCCAGACCTCCCATCCGAGTCCCCAGGCACCGAGTGTCGGTGACTCCCAGTCATCTTCAACAAACCGGATGTCGTGACTGAGAAGATTGATGTTTATGGCTGAAAGGCTCTTCAGGAAAAGGCCCTGCGAGTCCCGCGGGGAAGGCTTCAATATTACCTGGAACTGGTAATAGCGCTGCAGCCTGTTGGGATTTTCACCGTACCTGCCGTCCGTGGGCCGTCTGGAAGGCTCTACGTACGCGGTCCTCCACGGTTCGGGGCCCAGCACCCTGAAAAATGTAGCGGGGTTGAAGGTTCCGGCGCCCACCTCAATGTCATAAGGCTGCTGAATCACGCAGCCCTGGCCGGCCCAGAATGTCTGGAGTTTTAAGATCAGATCCTGTAAGTACAATTTCCGTTAAGCCGAGTTTAGTTAAACCATTAGCCTGATAGAACTCATGAGAATAAATGTTAAATGGAAGCATCGTGCTTTGTCAAATTAAAATTTCTTATCTTGCCAATAAGAAATAAAAATGCTACTTTATTAGTTTAATGCGGCATAAAGGGTTCAAAGTTCACGGTTCAGAGTTCACTTGTCAGGGTACGGAATACCCTGAGGGGAATCGCATATAAAATTCTTCCAGCAGTCGGGCGATGTTTTCAATGCCGCTGCAATGTTAAATCCAACGGGACAGGGTTTATTTGATGGGGATAGAGGATGCCGTCAAAAAGGTACGCGACAGAATCACCGCTTCGGCGGCGAAGGCTGGAAGGGACCCGGCCGGGATAAGGCTTGTCGCTGTCTCCAAGACCGTTGAGCCGGAGAGAATTATCGAGGCCGTAAAGGCGGGGGTAGCGATCCTTGGTGAAAACAGGGTACAGGAGGCACGGGAAAAGATTCCGGAGATAGCTTCACTTTCTGCCGCAGGAAGCGTTGAATGGCATTTGATAGGACATCTGCAGAAAAACAAGGCCCGCACAGCGGTCATGCTGTTTGACCTGATACATTCCGTTGATTCCGTCGCCCTTGCAGTTGAATTAAACAAGCAGGCGGGCAAGACAGGTAAAATCCAGGATGTCCTTGTTCAGGTTAAACTCTCCGGCGAAGCTGCA
>JAADFS010000093.1 GCA_013152795.1 Deferribacteres bacterium | reverse complement strand
CCAGGAAAAAACAGAGCCTCCAAAACCAACAGGAATCGCTCTGGACATGGGTGCCAATGATGATACGGACGAAGACTTTGAAAAATATTAATTTCGTCATTCGTGTCCGTAATCCGCGTCCGCAAAAAACGGATTACGGGCACGAACCACTGTTAAGTTATGAATGCGACAATGAATGACAGCAGGTTTACGAACATGTTCAGGGTGCGTCTGTCCGACAAGGACTTTCGCCGCCTGAGCGAGTTCATACAGAACGAATGCGGCATCAGGATGCCCGACTCCAAGAAGATACTGCTTGAGTCGCGCCTTCAGAAGAGACTGCGCCATCTCGGGCTGTCTTCCTTCTCCGCATACTGTGACTACCTGTTCAGTCCCGCGGGACTCGAGAATGAAGTCGTTCACATGATAGACGTGGTAACCACAAACAAGACCGACTTTTACCGGGAACCGAGGCACTTTGAATATCTGGTGCGCAAGGCATTGCCGGAGCTGATGACAAAATCCGGCGCCGGGATCAACAGAAACCTGATGGTCTGGAGTGCAGGCTGCTCCACGGGCGAGGAGCCGTACACGCTGGCGATGGTCCTGAGCGAGTTTGCAAAAAAATCACCGGGGCTGAATTTCAGATACCTGATCCTTGCCACGGACATATCAACAAGAGCGCTGGAAAAGGCAAAGAGGGGAATCTATGAAGAGGAAAGAGTGACGCCGGTTCCCCTGGAGATGAAAAAAAAATACCTCCTGCGGGGCAAAAACAAAAACAGGGGGCTTGTCCGGATCGTCCCCGAACTGAGGGCCCTCGTGAAATTCAGAAGGCTGAACTTTCTGGAAGACTTCAAGATGCGAGAATACATGGATATCATCTTCTGCCGGAACGTTATCATCTATTTCGAAAGACACACGCAGGAAATGCTGCTGAACAAGTTCTGCCGGCGGCTGTGCACCGGCGGATATCTGTTTATAGGACACTCCGAGACATTAAGCGGCCTTGATTTACCGCTGGTGCAGATCGAGCCTACTGTTTACAGAAAGGAACATTAAATGAAAAAGAAGATAAAAGTGCTCATAATAGACGATTCCGCAGTGGTGAGGCAGACACTGGAGAAAGTCCTGTCATCAGACCCGAGGATAGAGGTTATGGCCACTGCCCCCGACCCGTTCATCGCAGCGGAGAAGATGCGCAATGAAAGGCCTGATGTAATCACCCTCGACGTTGAAATGCCGCGAATGGACGGCATCACCTTCCTGCAGAAGATCATGACCCAGCATCCCATACCGGTGGTCATTTGTTCGAGTCTCACCGGCAAGGGCTCCGAGACCGCCTTGAAGGCGCTCGAATACGGCGCGGTCGAGATTATCGAAAAGCCCAGGCTCGGCGCCAAAAAATTCCTTGAAGAATCCGGGATAGTCATCTGTGATGCGGTCAAGGCGGCCTCAGTGGCAAAGATAAAACGCCTTGCCGAGAAGACGATCAAAGTAACACCCAAGCTCACCGCCGACGCCGTCATTGCAAAGCCGAAGACAAAGGCAATGATAAGAACGACCGAGAAGATCGTGGTTGTGGGGGCCTCAACCGGTGGGACCGAGGCCCTTGCCTCATTTCTTAAGGCGCTTCCCGCGGATGTCCCCGGTATAGTGATTGTCCAGCACATGCCTGAGAACTTTACAACCGCCTTTGCCAAAAGGCTCGACAGCATCTGCCAGGTGTCGGTCAGGGAGGCATCCGACAATGACAGCGTCATCAGGGGCCATGCCCTGATTGCCCCCGGAAACCGCCATACCCTGCTCAGGAGGAGCGGCGCGAGGTATTATGTGGAGGTAAAAGACGGCCCCCTGGTCAGCCGGCACCGCCCTTCAGTGGATGTCCTGTTCCGTTCCGCAGCGCGATATGCCGGCAAGAATGCGGTGGGTGTTATCATGACAGGCATGGGGGATGACGGGGCAAGGGGAATGTCTGAAATGAAGGAAGCCGGGGCATACAATATCGCACAGGATGAGGCCACATCTGTCGTCTTCGGAATGCCGAACGAGGCCATAAAGAGAGGCTGCGTGGATAAAGTCCTGCCGCTGGACAGGATCGCCCAGGAGGTTATCAATGTGTGTGAGCAGTAAACCGCCGGAGAGTGATGGCGGCCCATGGAGGATTTTCAGATAAAATGACAGATGACTCTTCCCTGCTTGAGACGATAAAACAATTGAGAGAGGCCAAGGAAGCCGCCGAGGCTGCAAACCGCGCCAAGAGCGATTTTTTAGCCAGCATGAGCCATGAGATACGCACGCCCATGAATGCAATTATCGGGATGACCGAACTCGTTCTTGACACCGACCTGACGCCTGAACAGAGGGAATGTATCGAAATCACAAAGCAGTCCGCCGACTCCCTGCTGAGCCTGCTGAACGATATTCTGGATTTCTCAAAAATCGAGGCCGGCAAGATGGAGCTTGAAAACACGGATTTCAATCTCCATACCACGCTGAACAGTATAATCAGGACACTCAGGGTACAGGCAAACAAGAAAGGTCTCGAGCTGCTGTGCCGGATCAACCCCGATGTCCCTGCTGAACTCAAGGGAGACAATGTAAGGCTCCGGCAGATAATAGTCAACCTTGTCGGCAATGCCATCAAGTTCACGGAAAAAGGGAAGGTCGTCGTAAATGTTGAGCGCGCAACTTCCGGAAACGGCGACAAAGACACTGAGATGCACGAAGACGGACAGACGATACTCCTGCATTTCTCCATAACAGACACGGGCACCGGCATCCCCGCAGACAAGCTCAAGAGCATCTTTGAAAGTTTCACGCAGGTGGGAGGTTCCAGCACCGGGAAATACGGAGGTACAGGACTGGGGCTGAGCATATCGAGGAAACTCGTGCACATGATGGGCGGTGAAATCCGCGCTGAAAGCGAACCAGGCAAGGGAAGCGCATTTCACTTTACCGCAAGATTCGGTCTCGCCCGCAACACGGAAAAACATGACACCGTTTCACGGGATGAAGGCCGTGAAAGCGGCCGTCACGGTAAAAAATTCCATATCCTTCTTGCCGAGGACAACATTATAAACCAGAAACTGGCTGTCCGCATCCTCGAAAAGGAGGGACATTCCGTGAAAGTCGCGAACAACGGCATGGAAGCGATCGAGGCATTGAAAAAAGAACCTTTCGATCTGGTGCTCATGGATGTGCAGATGCCGGTAATGGACGGCATAGAGGCAGCCAGGAGGATCAGAAACTCGAAAAACGGTGACTTTGACCCTGAGATACCGATCATCGCGCTGACCGCGCATGCCTTCAAAGAGGACAGGGAGCGGTGCCTCAGGGCCGGCATGAACGACTATATCTCAAAACCGTTCAGGAAACAGGAGCTTTTCAGGATGATTGAACGGCTTGTTCCAAGTGAGACTTATAGTAGGCAGTAGGTAGTAGGTAGTAGGCAGTAGGGACTTAACGGGTATTACCTGTTACTGCTTACCCTTAAAATCAAAAAGAGGGAGGCGAAAAATGAGAGTTTTAATAGTTGAGGATGATTTCACCAGCCGCAAGCTGCTGCAGAAATTTCTCTCACCTTACGGCGAGTGCGACATCGCCGTTGACGGAGAAGAGGCGATCGAGGCATACAAACTGTCATGGCTGAAAAACGAACCGTATGACCTTATCTGCATGGATATCATGATGCCCAAGGTTGACGGGCAGCAGGCTCTAAGGGAGATACGCGATATAGAAAGAGAGATGAATATCAAGGCTGCTGATGAAGTAAAGGTAATCATGACCACGGTGCTTGATGATCCGAAGAACGTTTTCAGGGCCTTCAATAACGGAGGCGCTGCGTCTTACATAGTCAAGCCCATCAGGAAACAGACGCTTCTTGAAGAGATGCGCAAGCTCGGACTGATAGAGTAAACAACATTGACAGGAGATATGAAATCAGTTGAAATTTCCGGGGGGAAGATAATACAACCCGACAGGAAGTGAACTATTATGTTTTACAACAAGGCCCTTAAATACATTTTTATTGTTTCATGCATGACGGCGATAATATATCCGCTGGCAAACACGCGTTTCATATTCCCTTCATTCCGCGAGCTTGTAAACAGGAATGCGCGGGACAATGCGGTGCGCATCGCAAACTTCCTCTCGTCCGAACTCTCCCTGAAGAAGGACGGACTCACACGAGACACCATCCCGGCCGGTTTTTCAGATACCGCAAAAAACATACAGGAAAAATTCCATATACGGAAGCTCAAGGTATTTTCAAAATCAGGCGAGATCCTGTTTTCCACCGATCCCGCGGATATAGGAGAACTAAATACAAAAGACTACTTCCGTGAAATCGTGGCAAAGGGTAATACATACACCAAGGTTATCAGCAACAACGGTTTATCCCTTGAAGACCAGCCGGTAAAGGCCGATGTCGTGGAAACCTATGTGCCTTTGACGGTCGACGGCGCCTTTGCCGGGGCATTTGAGATCTATGACGATATTACACATAACAAACAAATGCTTGAGAGCGTATTACTGCGTTCCTCCCTGATAACCTCGGGCCTGATGTTCGGTTTCCTGGTCATTATACTGCTGATTTTATTCAGGGCTGATAAAGAGATTCCGGAGTTCCAAGGCACACGGACAAAGATGTTCAAATCGCCCCTTTACGTCATATTTGTCACAGCGGTTTCGATATTTATCGCTGAACTGGCCACCATGCTTCTTCTCTCAGGCTTTCCGCGCACGCCCGGGATAGCGCGGCCTCTCATGGACGCATCCCTGCTGATCATGCTGGTCTCTCCGTCGCTGTATTTTTTTATATTCCGGCCCCTGATAATGCACAATCTCGAACATAAAAAAAATGAAGATGACCTCAGACGCTCAAAGGAATTCTCGGAGAGCGTGCTCAACTCCATGCACGACGCCATATCCATCATTGATGTCAATGACTTCAGGATCATCAATGTCAACAGCACGTTTCTCAGGGAATACGGATTGAACGAGGAAGAGGTCATAGGAAAGCCCTGCTACAGTATACTCCACCACAGGGATGAGCCGTGCACGGATCAGGACAGCGGATGCCCCCTTGTGGAAACCATGAAGACAGGGAAGCATTCGGCAGCCGAGCATGTCCATTATACCAAAGACGGCAGGAAGATCGATGTGGAAGTCTCCGTTTCGCCGGTAAAAGACAGAAACGGAAATATCATCCAGGTCGTCAACGCAGAGCGAAACATAACAGAGCGTAAAAAGGCAGAGGAGATGCTCCGGCAGAGCCAGTATGACTGGGAGGAGACGTTCAATATTATAACGGACTCCATCACGATCCACGACAGGGACCATAACATCATCAGGGCCAACAGGGCGGCTGAGGAAATGCTCTTTCTGCCTCTGCTCGAAATTACCAAACCGAAATGCTACATGTATTATCATGGAGCAGACAAACCGCCCGAGGGTTGTCCGAGCTGTAAGTGCATACAAACAGGCAAGGCGGTTGAATTTGAACTATTTGAGCCACACCTGAACAGGTTTATTGAAATAAGGGCCATTCCCCGGTTTGACGTCAACAATGAATTTATAGGGCTGATTCATGTTGTCAGGGATATCACCGAACGCAAGAAGGCGGAGGAAGAACTGAAAAAGGCCAAGAAAGCCGCTGAAGACGCCAGCATCGCCAAGAGTGAATTTCTTGCAAACATGAGCCACGAAATACGCACGCCCATGAACGCAATCATCGGCATGACCGAGCTTGTCCTTGATACTGACCTGATGCCCGAGCAGAGGGAATATATCGAAATCACAAAGCAGTCCGCGGATTCACTCCTGAACCTCTTAAACGACATACTGGATTTCTCCAAGATCGAGGCAGGCAAGCTGCAGCTTGACGAAAATGATTTCAACCTCCACGCCACACTGGACGGCATAATCAAAACCCTGTCAGTCCAAGCGGACAGGAAAGGGCTCGATCTTATCTGCCGCATCGCCCCTGATGTACCCCCGGACCTCAGGGGGGACAATGTGCGCCTCAGGCAGATAATCGTCAACCTCGTGGGTAATGCCGTTAAGTTCACCGACAAAGGCAGGATAATCGTGAATGTCGAACGACAGGCTTCCGGAAACGGCGACAATGGGACCACCACCGACAGCGACGCCAGGACCGTACTCCTTCACTTCTCCATCTCGGACACGGGCATCGGTATTCCCGCGGACAAGCTCAGGAGCATCTTCGATAACTTCACACAGGTG
>JAADFS010000092.1 GCA_013152795.1 Deferribacteres bacterium | reverse complement strand
ATCAACGGAATAAACGCCTTCCTGCCGGGCTCGCAGATAGACCTCAAGGCGCCGAAGAACACCGACCACCTCATAGGACAGACCTACACTTTCAAGGTCCTGAACATCAACCAGAGGGGCCCCAATGTAATCGTCTCAAGACGTGTACTCCTCGAAGAGGAGCGCGCGAGGCTCAGGGAGCAGACACTCGCCAAGCTCAAGGAAGGAGTCCTCATAGAAGGGACGGTCAAGAACCTCACGGACTACGGGGTGTTCATCGACCTCGGCGGACTGGACGGCCTGCTTCATATATCCGACATGTCATGGGGGAGGATCAGCCATCCGGGCGAGATGTTCAGCATCGGCGACAAGGTTGAAGTGGTTGTGCTTACATTCAACCGCGAAACCAACAAGGTCACCCTCGGCTATAAACAGAAAAAGCCCGACCCGTGGACGACAGTGGAAGAAAAATACCCTCCCGGGAAAAAGGTGACCGGCAAGGTCATCACCACCACTGACTACGGCATGTTCGTGGAGCTTGAGGAAGGCGTCGAGGGCCTCATACACGTCACGGAATTCGACTGGGTCGAAAAGTCCATAAAACCATCCAAGTATTACTCTGTGGGAGACAAGCTGGAGGCCGTTATAATAAAGGTCAACAAGGACGATAAGAGGATATCCCTCAGTATAAAGCAGCTTAAACCCAATCCCTGGCAGATTGTAAAGGAAAAATACTCCGTGGGCCAGAAGGTTACCGGCAGGGTGAAGAGCTTTGCCGATTTCGGGGCGTTTATCGCCCTGGAGGAAGGAGTGGATGCCCTGCTTCACATATCCGACATATCATGGAGCAAGCGCATAAAACATCCGTCCGACGTCCTGAAAAAAGGAGAGGACATCGAGGTCGTCTTTCTGAACATTGAGCCTGAAAAGGAGAGAATATCGGTCGGAATAAAACAACTGACACCTGACCCGTGGACAGACAACATAGAGGCCAGGTACAGCCTTGGCGATACAGTAAAGGGAAAGGTGGTAAGTATCACGGATTTCGGCCTGTTCGTGGAGCTTGAGGACGGAGTGGAGGGTCTGATACACAACTCCGAAATCGAGAAAAATCCGGATGAGAAAACAGAGGAGCTGTTCAAGATAGGCACGGAGTTGACAACAAGGGTGATAAATGTCAATCCGGCCGAGAGAAAGATAGACCTCAGCATGAAGACCATGATCGGATAATGATGATCTAATGAAAAGAGTCCTGATCTTCTTTGCGGTAATCTTTGTGATCGTGGTGTTGATCAGCCTTATGCTGACCTTTACGCGCACTGTCCCCCTCGGTGAAAAAGTCGCGATAGTGCGGGTGACGGGCGTGATTATAGATTCAGGCAGCGTAATCGAGGAATTAAAGGGCTATTCAAAAGACAATTCAGTAAAGGCCATTGTTCTCAGGGTGGACAGCCCGGGCGGCGCCGTGGCGCCCTCGCAGGAGATATACGAAGAGATTCTCAAGATAAAGAAGAAGAAAAAGGTCGTTGTCTCAATGGGATCGGTGGCAGCCTCCGGCGGCTATTATATCTCGGCGCCCGCCGACAAGATAGTGGCAAACGCCGGAACCCTGACCGGCTCTATCGGGGTGATCATGGAGATACCTAATGTCAAGGGGCTGATGGAAAAGGTGGGGATAGAGACAGAGGTTATAAAGAGCGGCAAACACAAGGACATGGCCTCTGTCTTCAAGTCCATGACACCTGAAGAGAGAAGGATCCTCCAGTCGGTCCTCGACGACGTGCACGAGCAGTTCATCAGGGCGGTTTCAGAGGCAAGGGGCATGAAGTTTGAAGACGTCAAGAAACTTGCGGACGGACGGATTTTCACAGGCAGGATGGCAAGGGAATTAGGGCTTGTGGATGAACTGGGGAATCTCCATGATGCAGTAATGCTGGCAGGCTCGCTCAGCGGTATTAAAGGCGAACCATCGGTGGTTGAGAAAAAAGAAAAGTTCAGCTTTTTCGATCTGCTCAGGGGAGAGCTGCCGGAAAGGCTGATAAACAGGGTCTTCCCCGGCATCAGGCTGAAGTACATACTTGCGTTGTAACCGGCCGGACAAACAAATTCTGAAACGGTCAAATTATTTATCATAGGAGGGATTTATGACAAAATCTGTTCTTATTGAAAAAATAGCCGAGAAAGTGGACGGCCTGTCGAAAAAACAGACCGAAGTCATAATAGAGACCATCTTTGAGAGCATCAAGGAGGCCCTTGCAAAGGGCGGAAAGGTAGAGATAAGGGGGTTCGGAAATTTCAGGCTCCGCAGCAGAAAGGCACGGAAGGCCAGAAACCCCAAGACCGGCGAGAGTGTTGATGTTCCCCCCAAGAAAGTACCGTACTTCAAAGTCGGTAAGGAACTCAGGGAGATGGTAAACAGGGATATCTGAGCACTGTGTGACCTCTAACTTTTTTCCTTGTTCACCGTGGGCCGCATATTGGCGGCCAGCACCTTTTTCCTCAGACGTATGGACAGCGGCGTTATTTCCACCAGTTCATCTTCTCTGATAAACTCTATTGCCTCTTCCAGGCTGAGGGTCTTCACCGGTATCAGTTGGAGCGCCTCGTCCGAGGCCGCAGCCCTGATATTGGTGAGCTTCTTTTCCTTCGTGATGTTGACATTCAGGTCGTTTTCCCGCGAATTCTCGCCCACGATCATTCCCTCGTAAACCCGGGTGTTCTCCTTTATAAACAGGGTGCCCCTCGGCTGCAAATGAAAGAGCGCATAGGGTGTGGCCTTCCCCGGCCTGTCCGCCACCAGCGCGCCTGTGCTCCTCTTGGTCATATAACCCTGCCACGGTTCATAGCCGTCAAACAGGTGGTTCAGCAGCCCCGTGCCCCGCGTGTCGGTCAGAAACCTCGACCTGAATCCGATCAGTCCGCGCGAGGGTATCCTGAACTCAAGCCTCACCCTGCCGCGGCCGTTGTTCAGCATCTTGAGCATCTTTCCCCTGCTCGCACCCGCCTGCTGGATGACGGCACCGGCGTACCTGTCGGGCACGTCAATGACCAGCAGTTCCATGGGTTCATATACAACGCCGTTTCTGGTCTTTGTAATGGTCTCGGGCATGGATGCCGACAGTTCATAGCCCTCGCGCCTCATCATCTCGATCAGGATAGCCAGTTGCAGCTCGCCCCTGCCCATTACCCTGAATGCATCGGGATTGTCGAAGTCCACCCTGATTGATACATTGTAGAGAAGCTCTTTTTCGAGCCTTTCCTTCAGGTGCCTTGATGTGACGAATTTCCCCTCCCTGCCTGAGAAAGGCGATGTATTGACGGAAAAGACCATTGAAATAGTCGGTTCATCCACCTTGATCTTGGGAAGTGGCCGGGGATTTTTCATATCCGTGATGGTATCCCCTATGTTTATACCCTCTATGCCGGCAAGGGCGATTATGTCACCCACGGATGCCTCCGCGGTCTCCACACGCTGGAGCCCCTTGAACGTATAAAGGGAGGTGATCCGGGTTGCGGATACATCACCGTTTCCCGTGGCCACGCCCACGGCATCGCCCGTGCGCACAGTGCCTGAAAATATCCTCCCCACGGCCAGCCTGCCCACATAGTCGTTGTAATCGATATTGGTAATCAGTATCTGCAGCGGGCCCCCGCCGTCTCCTTCGGGAGCGGGGATGGTCTGCAGGATGAGATCAAAGAGCGGCCTGAGAGTCCCGGGCTCATCCCGTATATCGAGCTGTGCCGTGCCTTTTTTTGCATTTGTATAAACTATGGGGAATTCCAGTTGCTCCTCAGCGGCGTCAAGGTCTATGAACATGTCATAGACCTCATTCAGCACCTCCTGTATCCGGGCATCCGGCCTGTCTATCTTGTTGATCACGAGTATGGGTGGCAGGTTGAGTTCCAGTGTCTTTTTCAGCACGAACCTTGTCTGGGGCAGGGGGCCCTCAGAGGCGTCCACGAGCAGCAGGACGCCGTCCACCATCTTGAGCGTCCGTTCAACTTCTCCGCCGAAATCCGCATGTCCCGGGGTATCGACAATGTTTATCTTTACCCCGTTGAAATCAACGGCGGTGTTTTTCGCCAGTATGGTGATTCCCCGTTCCCGCTCCAGGTCCGTGTTGTCCATTACACGCTCCATGACCGTTTCCGTGGAACGGAAGGTGCCGGCCTGTTTCAGCATACAGTCCACGAGCGTGGTCTTGCCGTGGTCCACATGTGCAATGATCGCAATATTCCGCAGATGTTCGTGTCTCATTATATCCCGTAATCCATTACTGACATAGGGCGGGGCCGCCCACCTATGATACAACATAAGACATAATTATTCAGCCGCAGAAACGGGCGGGATGCGGAAGTCCTGCTTGCAACTATTATTCTCACCTGGTAAAATTCTATACTTTTATCCTGAAGGAGGGAAATGTGAAACCAATAGAAATAAAACCGGATATCTATCTGGTGGGTGCAATCGACTGGGCCGTGAGGGACTTCCACGGATATGTAACTCCGAACGGTACTACATACAACAACTATCTCATAATGGACGAGCAGATAACGCTTGTCGACACGGTCAAGCATGACTTTGTACGCCATACCGTAAAAAACATCACGGCCCTGACCGACCCGTCGAATATCAGAAATGTGATCATAAACCATATTGAACCGGACCATGCAAGCAGTGTGGACAAGATCATGTCGCTTGCGCCGGAGGCCACCATCTATATAACCGCCAAAGGCAAAAAAGGGCTTGACAGGCATTTTGACACGTCAAAATGGAATTTCAGTATCGTCAAGACAGGAGACACACTCAATACGGGCAAGTATACCCTTGCGTTTCTCGAAACCCCGATGCTCCACTGGCCCGATTCAATGATGACCTATGTCAGGGAAGCGAAATTGCTTTTCTCGCAGGACGCCTTCGGCCAGCATCTTGCGACATCCGCAAGGTTCGACGATGAATTCACTGAGGGTGCCTCGCTCTGCGAACTGGAGGATTCCATAATCGATTACTATGCGAATATTCTCATGCCGTTCGGACAGCTCATCAAATCAAAGCTCGAAGAGGTTCAGAAACTCGGACTTGAAATAGACATGATCGCCCCCGACCATGGAATAATCTGGAGAAGGGACCCGGGCAGCATAATACAGAAGTATCTCGACATGGCCAGCGGCAAGGCGAATCCGGGTGTGTCGGTGATTTACGATACCATGTGGAACAGCACGGAGCGCATGACGGTTCCGATAATGCAGGGTATAAGGGACGAGGGCATTGACTGCCGGGTGATAAAGCTCCGTTCCACACCGATGAGCGTGGCGATAAAGGAGTTCTGGAAGTCAAGGGGCTGCCTCATCGGGAGCCCCACCCTGAACAACATGCTGTTCCCATCCGTGGCTGAATTCCTGTCACACCTCAGGGGGTTACGCCCCAGAGACAGGATCATGGGGGCGTTCGGCAGTTACGGATGGGGCGGGGGTGCGGTAAAAGAGGCATATGAGGAATTCGCGAAAATGAAGCTTGAGACCGTTGAACCCGGCGTCCAGGTGCTCTACAGGCCGTCAATGGAAGATGAGTCAGCGTGCTATGAGTTCGGCAGGAACTTCGCCGTGAAGGTCAGGGAGTACCATAAGAATTTCGATTGATGCCGGCGGTGTTTTTACCGGCCTGCAGAGTGAACGTACTACATGATTTATCTGAACGACAGGCTTGTTCCGGAAGACAGGGCGTTTGTCTCGGTCTTTGACCACGGGTTTCTATACGGAGACGGGATTTATGAAACCCTGAGGGCATATAAGGGCGTTGTCTTCAAGTTCAGGGAACATATCGAGCGCCTCTTCCGTTCCGCATCCATGATCGGCCTTTCCATTCCCATGGGCCCGGAGGGCATAGAAAGGGCCGTTTACAGTACCATGGAGGCAAACGGCCAGAAGGAGGCGGTGATAAGGATAACCGTCTCACGGGGCCCCGGCCCTGTGGGCCTAGACCCCGCGCTCTGTCCTGAACCCACCTTTGTAGTAATCTCCAATGACTTCAGGAAATACCCCCCTCGGTATTACCGGAAAGGCGTGGGAATCGCCGTAGTCAATACCAGGCGCAATTTCAGGGGGGCACTGGATCCGAAGATAAAGTCCCTCAACTTCCTGAACAATATCCTTGCAAAAAGAGAGGCCATAGACAGGGGCGCATACGAGGCGGTGATGCTCAATTACCGGGGCTACATTGCAGAGGGGACCATAACGAACGTCTTTTTTGTGAAGGACGACATCCTGTGCACCCCCGCAGTGGATGTCGGGATACTGGATGGTATAACGAGGAGGCTGATTATCGATATTGCCGGAGAACTCGGGATCGATGTCAATGAAGGGAGGTTCAGAAAGGAAGCACTCTATAATGCCCGGGGTCTTTATTTCAAACACCACAATGGAAGTGATGCCGGTGGCGGAGGTGGATGATACAAGGATCGAGGATTCACCGGGCAGGGTCACCCGCATGCTTCACCGGGCATACAGGAAAAAGGTCGCTGAATATATAAACCGTAATGTTGCATAGACGGGTAGAGGAGTTGCGGGTTCAAAGTTCAAAGTTCTGAGTTCTGAGTTCTGAGTTCTGAGTTCAGGGTACAGAATGGAATTTTATGTTTTTCCTGCACCCTGCACCCTGACAACTGCACCCTCTGAACAGTGGTGTTTTATGCTACTGTGAAGGATTACTTACACCCATATTGAAATAAAGGGCAATAAAATGTCAAAATTATTGCCGGTTGACATTTATCACTGTTTAGCCATACAGTAGTCTGGTTTGAAAGATATATCAAACAAAAAACACCATTACCAAGAGAAGGCCTATGCTTGACAAGAGATACAATCCCGGTGAATCAGAAAAAAAATGGTACGCCTTCTGGCTTGAGAAGGAATATTTCAGGGCCGAGGCCCGGAGCGACAAACCCCCTTACTGTATAGTTATCCCACCGCCCAATGTCACCGGCTCCCTGCATATAGGCCATGCCCTTGATATCACCCTGCAGGACATAATGATCCGGTGGAAGAGGATGTCCGGTTTCAACACCCTGTGGCTGCCCGGGACGGACCACGCGGGCATTGCGACGCAGAATGTGGTTGAAAAGGCCCTTCAGGAGCAGGGCATGGACAGGCATACCCT
>JAADFS010000091.1 GCA_013152795.1 Deferribacteres bacterium | reverse complement strand
TTCCTATCATATCCTGTTCCGCCACCCCCATATTAAAAAACCTGTCGGGGAACTCCTTTGCGAACTTAGCCGTCTTCGTTGATCCCGACAGGTCGGCGTCAAGGGCTACAATGTCCGGGCGTCTCTTGCCGAGCTCAAGCAGGGTTTCGCCGTAAGCCTCTCTCGTGGCCTTGGGCTTTCTCTGGGTAACATGCCCTGAATGAGGCGGTACGGAGGCTTGCGCCTTCTGCTGCGTCTTATGAAGTTCAGTCATCATGAATCTCCTTTACCGCCCTGTCGAACTCCTCCTGTGTAGGGGCCACTCCGTGATATTCTACTTTATTTTCAAAGAAAGATACACCCTTGCCCTTGGTTGTACGGGCGATTATTATGGATGGTTTGCCCTTGACTGTTTCAGCCTCATCAAGGGCGTCGATGATCTCCTGCATGTTATGCCCGTCTATATCCATGACGTGCCAGCCGAACGCCGCCCACTTCTCATGCAGGGGTTCGATCCCCATGACTTTCTCAACCGGGCCGTCTATCTGCAGCCCGTTGTTGTCAACAACGGCGCAGATATTGTCGATCTTATAATGGGCCGCGGTCATTGCGGCTTCCCACACCTGCCCCTCCTGCACCTCTCCGTCGCCCATGATACAGTATACCCGCGCGGGGTTGCCGTCGAGCCTCAGCCCCAGGGCCATGCCGTTGGCGACCGACAGCCCCTGGCCGAGGGAGCCGGTTGATATTTCTATACCGGGCAGCATTGCAGAGCACGGGTGGCCCTGCAGGGGGGAGCCGGTCTTTCTGAGGGTTTTGATGGTGTCTTCCCGGAAATAGCCGGCCTCCGCCATGATGGCATAGATCAGGGGGGCGGCGTGGCCCTTTGACAGGACAAACCTGTCCCTTTCCTCCCATGAGGGGTCTGCGGGATTAAACTTCATTCTGGAAAAATATATCGCCACGGCCACATCCACGGCAGACAGGGAACCGCCCGTATGTCCCGAACCCGCCAGCGTCAGCATATGCAGGATATTTATACGTACGTTTTTTGCAATTTTTTTTAATTCATTTATATCCGTGATCTTCCCTTCAGTCATCACACCCATAATATTCTCCTCAAAAAATAATATACCGGAACCAAGGCAGCCCGTCGCTAAGATATTGACGAACGTTAAATTATAAAATTTCCGGACGTTCAGAAGCAAGGAGCGGGTTCGGGCAGGCGGTACCCCCCAGCTTGCCAAGCAGGCTGAAATTCATATAAACTTCATACTGTAAGAATAAACCTTAATGTTGCATAAACGGGCAGAGGAGGGTGTAATGAAACGGCGGGGGAGTCCGCTTATGTATTTATTAACCGCTGTAGTATTGTTTATGTTCCTTCCGGCCGTGGCAGGGGCGGAGACGCCCGAGGAAAAGGGACTTGCCATCGCCCGGGAGGCGGATGCACGTGATACGGGATTCAGGGATTCGACCGTCAACCTGCTCATGATTCTCAGAAACAGGCACGGCCAGGAAAGCATCCGCAGGATGCGTATCAGGACGCTTGAAGTCGAGGGGGACGGGGACAAGAGCCTGAGCATATTCGACAGCCCAAGGGATGTCAGGGGCACCGCCCTTCTGACATACACGCACAAGTTCGGTGATGACGACCAGTGGCTCTACCTGCCCGCCCTGAAGCGGGTGAAGCGGATAAGCTCCCGGAACAAATCGGGATCGTTTATGGGCAGCGAGTTCGCCTATGAGGATATTGCAAGCCAGGAAGTGGAGAAATACACCTACAAGTGGATCCGTGATGAAGTCTACGACGGTCAGGAATGTTTTGTAATCGAGCGTTACCCGGTCGACAGGAAGAATTCGGGATACAAACGCCAAGTGATATGGATTGACAAGAAAGAGTACCGCACATTAAAGGTGGATTACTATGACCGCAAGGATTCCCTGCTGAAGACCCTCACCCTCAGCGGCTACAGGAAGTACAACAACAGGTTCTGGCGCGCCTCTGAGATGAACATGGTCAATCACCAGAACGGCAAGAGCACGCGACTGGAATTCTCGGATTACAGATTCGGGGTGGGCCTCAGGGACAGCGACTTCAGCAGGAACAGCCTGAAGAGGGTGAGGTAGGGGATAGACGTTGGGCAAACCCGCATACGCATCATGTGCCGCTGTGCCTCTGATGCTCACCATCCTGCTTGTGTTTCTTGTATCTCGGGCGCAAGCCTGCGGCGTGTCCGGATATGCATCAGTGGAAGCCAGGTATTTTTTCAGGGATGCGCTCTTTCCCGGACAGGAAGGCGACGGCGTATCCCTTGCCCTGCAGCCGGAGTTTTACCACGGCCGGCAGGACGGCTCAGGCCTTACATTTACACCCTTTGCAAGATTCGACAGCGCGGACCCGGAGAGGAGCCATTTCGATATCCGTGAACTGAACTATCTGATGCTCGGCGACCGGTGGGAACTGACCGTTGGCATCAGCAGGGTCTTCTGGGGGGTGACGGAGTTCGTCCACCTGGTGGATATCATAAATCAGACCGACTATGTGGAGGACATAGACGGGGAGGACAAGCTCGGCCAGCCCATGATTCATCTTTCCATACCGCGTGACTGGGGTGTTGTGGACATGTTTGTGCTGCCCTATTTCAGGGAACGCACATTCCCCGGTGAAAAGGGGCGCCTGCGCACACAGCTCGTGGTGGATACAGACAGGGCCGTGTATGAAAGCGCGGCAAAGGAATATCATGTGGACCTCGCCCTCAGGTACAGCCATACGGCGGGGATATGGGATTTCGGGATTTATTATTTCAGGGGTACGGCCCGGGAGCCGGAACTCCTGTTGAGCGCGGACAGCGCCGGCAAGCCGGTGCTGGTCCCCTTTTACATGCAGATAGGCCAGACCGGCCTTGACGTGCAGGCCGTCCTGGGCAACTGGCTCTTCAAACTCGAATCGATCTACAGGACGAGCCGGGAGAGGAATTTCTTTGCAGGCGCCGGCGGATTTGAATACTCCATGGTAAATGCGGCCTCCAGCGGCGTTGATGCAGGCCTCATAGCCGAATGGGCCTATGATGAACGGGGTGAGGAGGCTCCGACTCCCTTTGACAACGACGTGATGCTCGGCATCCGGCTGGCCCTTAATGACGCGGCCGGCACAGAGGCACTCCTGGGAATAAGCCGGGACCTTGACAGCAGGGACAGTGCACTTTCACTTGAGTCAGGCAGGAGGATAGGCGAAGCCTGGAAGATCGCCCTCGATGCCTTTTTTGTGATTGATTCCTCGGAAGAGGATGCCCTCCATGCCCTGCGTTCGGATGACAACGTACAGGTAAGGCTGTCGTATTATTTCTGAATCCGGCACTGGTGCAAGGCAGCCCTGATGTTGCACAAACCGGCAGAAAGCCAGCCCGAGGCGGACTCCACTGCCTGTTTATGCAACATTAAGGTTAAGTGTCAGTACATCGTCCAGAGATAAAGATCCCGGTATTTGTAGTCTGCCATCTCCCACATCAGGGCAAATGCCTCCATAAACTCCTCTGTGTTTGCAAAACTGAATTCACCTATATTTGGATCGTAATAACGGTTTATGGAACCGGCTATCTGGCAGGCGGTCGCATGCCCGCCGGGCGTAAGGAGCCCGATCAGTCCGTATCCGCCAAAGAACCTGATAGAGTGTTTCTGTATCTGCTCCGCCACCTGCCAGCCCCCGTTCAGGCCGCTCCATTTATGAACAATCGACACCCGGCGGTGATCTTTCCGTGCAAGGAGTTCAAAATTACGTTCCACCCCCAGGGTGTTGCGGGAAAGATTGGCTATCTTTTGCTTCAACTGCATACCCGGGGGAACGCGGCGCATACCTATCCGGACCTCGGTGAGGTGGGGAAACCGGCGCCCGATCGGCGAGTTTTCCGGCACGGCGAATGTCCTGAACAAAGGATTCTCCCTCGTCCAGTTCTGCACATTATAATTGCCAGTGAGGTTCTGTTTTACCCATTCATAGGACAGGGCTGAGCAGACGCCCTCTCCCACCATCTCGTCTCCCGGCAACAGACCCTGACACTGTCTGAAAATCAGGTTCCGCTTGTAGACCTTGAAAAATTTCTCCATATCGACTGTTGACATAATATCCTCCTCCTTGAAAAGTTTACCTTACAGTGGCATAAAAATATCACCTGCGGGCAGGCCCTCCTGCCATTTATGCAACATTAAGGTTTATTAATCGGTCCAGGGAGAACAGGATTTCATTCTGCACCCTGACACCTGCATCACCTGCAATTATATACCATCGCCTCATAACCGTGGAATCTCTGAACCGTGAAATTCAAACAAGGCCTCACGGCAGGCCCTCCCGCCCTTTTATTTATGCAACACTTAAGGTTAAGGTTTTTCCCTGTCCACTTTCATCAGCAACACCGGCAGGAATAAGAAATCAAGGGCAAGGGCAAGGGTTATGGTGATGGCCGTCATCAGGCCCATCTCCGAATTCAGCTTGAATCCCGAAAATGAAAGCACCATAAAACCTCCCACCAGGGCCGCGGTCGTGATCCACATGGCTGTTCCCACCGTGGCAAAGGAGTACCGTATAGCCTCAAACGGATTTGCCCCGTCTTCCCTCCTGGCGCGTAAGTACTTGCTCATAAAGTGAATGGTGTCGTCCACCACTATGCCGAGTGTCATCGCCACTATAACCGACAGGCTCAATCCCGCCTGTCCCACGATTACGGCCCATATGCCGAATGCCATGAATGCCGGGGTAAGGTTCGGGACCAGGCTCAGCAGCCCGAGCCTGACGCTCTTCAGTGCAACCATCAGGATGCATGAAATCAGAACAAGCGCGCCGATGGAAGCGCCCAGCATACTCTTTATGTTGCGCTCTGATATATGCGCCCAGACCATCGACAGGCCTGAGCCGTGTGTGAACATTGTTTCGGGCGCGTTGGCCCTGAGCCACTGCCGCGCCCTCTCGTCCATTTCACGCAGCTCCCGCGTGGTCGAATCCCTCATGGTCACTATCATCCTCGTTGCGGACTTGTCCACATTGATCTGGTTATTGAGGTCAAGGCCGAACGGAAGCGACATCTCGTACAGGAGCAGGTACTGGGCCGCCAGTTCCCGGCTCCCGGGTATCCTGTAATAGGAGTCGTCGTCGCCGTGCATGTTCCTGTTCAGGCGCTTGAATGTATCGGTGATCGTGTTGACATTGACGACCTTCGGCTGCATGCGGTACCATGCCGCAAACTTGTCCACAACGGACAGGTATGCAGGATCATTGATGCCCCCTGTCTCACCGGAGTTCAGTGAGTATTCTATTATATTGAACCCGCTCAGATTGTCCTGTGTAAAATCGGACGCCTTCCGTATGTCGTAACGCTCGTCAAAATATTTGATCCAGTCATCGTTCAGCTCAAGGCGCATAATTCCCGCCGTCAGGAGGGCGATTACCACCAGTGCCGCCCGGAAAATAAATTTCCGGCGCCTGACCACCAGGTCCGCAAGGCGCATGCAGAGACCGCGGTCATCCCTTTCAGGGACTGAATCTCTTACGCGCAGTGGAAGGACGGCCATGAGCGCGGGCAGGAATGTAACCGAATACACCAGGGCCGCAGTGACGCCCGCTGCCACTATGTTGCCGAGGTCGTGAAAGGGAGGGGCATCGGAGAAGTTCATGCTCAGAAACCCGATCGCCGTGGTGACGCTCGTAAGAAAGACCGGCTGAAGGTTGATTCTCAGGGAGTCGGCTATTGCATCCTCTCTTTTCATGCCAGCCCGCATCCGGTTGAGCATCGTCACCAGTATATGGACACTGTCGGCGACCGCCAGCACCAGGATGATGGTGGGGGCATTGGCTGAAGCAGGGTTCAGGGACATGCCGAGCCAGCCGGCCAGCCCCATTCCGCTGACCATGGAAAAGAGTATAACGAGGAGAGTGGCAAAAGTGGCGGCAAAGGAGCGCACCGACAGGCCTATTATCAGGAGGATGGCGAAAAACATCACGGGCACGAGAGTGGATATATCATCCCTTGTGGCCTCGGCAAAGGCATTGTCAAACATGATGGCCCCTGTAAGATACACCTTTATGCCGGGATGCGCGGCCCTGAACTCATCCACCATCCTGCGTGCGAATGCAGCCACCTCGGGTACCTCATCCCTGGATTTGCGGGGCAGGAGAATATTGACGCTCACACCGGCCGCATGCCCGGAAGGGGAGACCAGGCGGTTGACGAGGAGGGGCTCGGAGAGGGCCACGGCACGTATTCTTTTGATATCCGCGGCAGTGAGGTCTCCGGCGTTCTGCACGAGGTCTTCAACGATAAGGTCGTCTCCCT
>JAADFS010000090.1 GCA_013152795.1 Deferribacteres bacterium | reverse complement strand
GACAACCTTTTCCCGTGGAATGTGTCCGTTGTCCGTGATCGCAAAAGGCAGTGAACACGGTTGACCGGCACAGAGGACGGCCCTGTTTGATCGGTGAAGATAACCGGTTACTCCCTGTATCCCCTGAGCAGGAAAGACCTGAGCCTTAGTTTCTCCTTCAGCTCCCGCATAACGGCGTGCCCCTGCTTTTTGGTCTCTATACCGGGGATCCTGACCTTGTTGAAATTGTCCTCTTTTTCAATGTACACATACTGGTAATACGGCTTTAACTTTTCGATAAGTTCATTTGCATAATCAATATTCCTGAAGGCCCCGACCTGCACGAGATATTTACTGTGTTTCTGCGGTGTTACCACGCTGATTTCCTCTCCTGCGGTTGTGATTTTCTCTGCGGTTGCGGTCTCCTCTGTTAGGGGGGCAGGTGTGGCTTTTTCCGGTTCGCTTATTTCCCCGGCGGCGGTTGCATCTTTCATGTCCTCATTGACGGGAGAAGGGCTATCCGCAAAGGCGGGCTTTATCCTTACCGCCTGCCTGAAGGCATGTTCCGCTTCTTTATACATCCCCAGCTCATTATAGGCAAAGCCCTGGTTGTAGTGGGCCTCTGCATAATCAGGCCTTATGCTTATCGCCTTTTCATACGCCTCAACGGCCTCCTTGTATTTGCCCGCCTTGCCGAGGGCTACACCCAGATTATAGTAGATATCGGCATCACCGGGCCTGAGCATCGCGGCCTGCCTGTATGCTTCCGTGGCTGGCCAGTACATGCCCAGTTCATCATAGGCAAAACCCAGGTTGTAATATGCCTCTGCAAAATCGGGCCGTATCCTTACGGCCTTTTCGTACGCTTCGGCAGCCTCTTTAAACTTGCCTTCATTTCCAAGGGCGACGCCGAGATTATAGTAAATGTCAGCGTCCTCCGGCCCGCCCGCCGTCGCCTTTTCAGCGGCCTCCTCGTGTTTTGAAGGTATGACCAGCGCCACCTTCGGGATATTTTTGTTGCGGGTTGCACTGACTGATGTGAAAGACAGCACCAGCAGTGCCGTCAATAAAATCAGCAGACATAACAATAGACGCTTTCGCATGGCATATCCTCCTCTCCCTGCCGTGTTAACTTACAGTGGCATAAAAAACATAAAATTCCATTCCGCACCCCGCACCCTCAACTCTGAACTTTGTTCTCCGGCGATACACAGCCTCCGTTAACCTTACAGTGGCATAAAAACATCGCCTGCGGGCAGGAGAGCCTGCCGGAAAAGCTTTATCTGCGATACCTTCAGGAAATATTCCGCACAGCATATCAACTGCCCGTGATTCGTGTCCGTTGTTCGTGACCGTAAAAGACACTCAACAGAAACGGACACTATTAACCGACACGGAGAACGGCCTTTTCCCCGTTTTACGGCAGGCTCTCCTGCCATGTATGCCACATTAAGGTTAATCATCTGTTGATCCTGCTTTTCCGGTACTGGTAATAAATGTCCCTGAATGCGGCATACGGGTCAATCGCGTCTTTTTTAATCTCTTCATACTCGCCGAGCCTCAGGGAGGTCCTGTTGATGCGGTCTCCTGCAACGATTGAATAACGATCAACCAATGGGGTTACGTAGTTGACGGGATCAAGGAACGAGTCCCCTATATAGCCGATCGAGTCACGGAGGCTTGAAGGCCCGAGCACGGGCCAGTTGATATAAAAACCCGGACCTGCCCCCCACACCCCGAGTGTCTGGCCGAGGTCTTCTTCCTGCATTTTTATTCCGAACTCATCTCTTGCGACATCAAAAAGGCCGAGGATACCGGCCGTGGAATTGATGCCGAACCTGAGAAGCTCATTTGCCGCGGATGACGGTTTGAACTGCAAGATACAGTTTACGAACCGGACGGGGGATGTGATGTTATTGAAAAAATTACGCACTGAAATCCTTGCGCCTTCCGGCACTACGGCGGCATAGCCCCTTGCCACAGGTGCCCAGAAATAGAGTCTGTCATTGAAATAAAAAAACACCCTGTTTACAGGCTCAAGAGGATCCGCAATCCCTTCTTCCTCCTCTTCCTCTTCCGGATAATCGAGATAGTCCTCATCCTCTTCGGCTGCCTCCCGGATCTCCGCCCGGTCTTCCACATTCTGAACATAAAGCCGGCTGCTGTTGCGGGCGGCAGCCTCCGCCTCCGGAGTGGACGGCGTCCCTCCTGCAAACGCCGTTGCAGCGAGCATAAAAAATAAAAATATGAAGCTGGATATTTTCATTTACAACTCTTATCGGCAGATGAGTGCAAATACCTGAGTCAGCCGGCTTTACCAGTTTGAACCCCAGAACCATGAACCCTGAATCCACACCTGGTTATGCAACATTAATGATAAGGCTCACGAACTATCCACCCTTGACAGAAGATTATAACCGGGAGGCTCTCAGGACGGCAAAGAAGGCCGGAGTGAAAAGGGCTGGATTATTCTAACAGCACCGTGAAACAACCCTGATGGTGTCAACACCTTCAAAGGGGGTGCCGGCGACTGTGCCTGTCACGTGAACGGCGACATGCTCACCTACGGGCAGGACGCTAATTACATCGCTCCTTCTGAACTACCATGAGGTCTGCTGTGCCGTCTCTGTCATAGTCTCCGATCCTGTATGGCCAGGGCTCCGCAGGGACTGTTCCTTCAAGGACAATGGAGGATATTTCTATGTCATTGACATCATATCCCCGGGGCAGCTCGATATAGACAACCACCCATTTGTCTTTGCTCTTTATGTCAAGGGTCTTCGGATAAACATCTATTGTCGCAGTTATTTTTTTCACGGGCAGGTGCACTGAAAACTCCGCCATGTCCATCCACGGGCCGTAGCGGTCGCCGTCATATGCCCTTGCGCGCCATGTGTATGTTGTGTTGTCTGAAAGGGCGTTATCCGGTGTTACGGATGTTATGCCTGAAATATTCTCAGGGACCGCCGTTATTGCCTGAATAAGGCTTGAATCTGTATATATCTCAAAGTCGTATGTAAGTGTGTCGCTGTCCGGGTCTGAGGCGTTGTAGATTGCAAGTGCGGGATTCAGTGTATCTATGCTGCTTCCCTGGGCCGGCGAGTACAGGGACGGCGCACCGGGCGCATCATTGGCCGTGTTTACCATGAAGGATGCAGGAGGCATCCAACCGCTGTGGAGTTCTCCGTCATATGCCCTTGCACGCCAGTAGTAGACTGCGTTTTCCGTGAGGGTTACGGGCACTGTCCATGATGTAATCCGGTCGGTTTCCTCCACACCTGTTGTCTCGGATACAAGGGCCGTCATTTCTGCATCTGCATAGATCTGAAATTCATATGTCAGTACATCCCCGTCCGGGTCTGTTGAGTTGTGAACCGACAGCTCAGGGGTGAATACATTGACTGCGCCTCCGCCGGAGGGGTTTGCAAGCACCGGCGTTGACGGCGGGTCGTTTTCGGTGTTTACAAAGAAGGTTATGACTTCGGACCAGGGGCTTTCCGCAAGGCCGTCGCTTGCCTTTGCGCGCACATGGTAATAAGTGTTGTCATTAAGGCCGTCTAACCGCCATGAGGTTGTCCCTTCTCCTTCGGGTATGTTGCCTGACCTTTGATATCGGGTGAGTCGAATGTGGCTGCCGTGTCTGCCTCGAATATGTATGTGAGCGGGCCGCTGTCAGGGTCTGTGCTGTTTGAAACTATAATGTCCGTATAAAGGGCCGTTATCTCGGAGCCGTTTGACGGATATATTATTGGGGGCGCTGTCGGGGCGTCATTGGCGGTGTTGACAAGGAATCCCGCAGGTGTCATCCACGGCCCCTGTGTCAGCCAGTCGTCCGCCTGCGCCCTCCAGTAGTAGTATGTGTTTTCACTGAGGCTTACGGGCACCTGCCATGAGGTGGTCGCCTCTCCTTCAGAGATGCCTGTTTCTGCTGCTATTATCTGTGTGAAGTCTGTATCAAGCGCCAGTTGAAAGTTGTAGGTCAGGTTGTCGCTGTCAGGGTCTGAGGCGTTGTTGACTGTCAGAATGGGCGTGAATGTATCCACTTCGGAGTTGTCGGCAGGGCTTGACAGGCTCGGCGCTGTGGGCGGGTCATTGACAAGGTTGACCCTGAAGGAGGCGGCAGTCATCCAGTCGCCGTACAGTAGTCCGTCGTATGCCCTTGCCCGCCAGTGGTAGACTGCGTTTTCCTGAAGCTCCACCGGCACCTGCCATGAGGTTGTGTTCTGCCCCTGGACAATCATTCCCGATGAAGATAGAAGGTTTGACAAACCGCTGTCTGAATAAAGCTCGAATTCATAGGTCAGTTCGTCGTCATTGGGGTCTGTGGCATTGTTGACCGACAGTTCGGGGGTTAATGTCTCTACATCCTGCCTGTCTGCCGGGAAGTCAAGGGAGGGCGCTGTCGGAGCTCCCTGTACCCTGAAGTATGTGCTTGCAAGTGTCTCTTCTACTCCCGATATGTCCCCTCTCAGGATGACGAGGTAGTCTTTTGCTGTGTAATTTTCCGTGTTGAGCTGTTGCGTGTTGGTGTATGTCTGTCCCATGAGCAGGGCCGTCCGGTCTGTTAATGTGCCGTATGCCGTCAGTTCAACTACATGCACTGTTATGATGGACAGGTCTACCTGCGGGAGGTCGGTGTTCCCTGTATTGGTCACGCTGTAGGTTATGTTAACGGGCTCTCCCTGCAGTATGCTCTGCCGGTCTGCTGAAATCCGCCCCTGCAGTCCCGCAGAGGGCTTTACGGCGCTGTTTATCGTAAAGGTCTCTGTGCCTGTGGAGAGGATGTTGCCGGAGGCGTCTCTTACCCGGAGGGTGACGGTGTACTCCCCCGGAGGATTTGTGCCTGTGTTCCAGTAGGTGTTGAATTCTGTCAGTTGGCCCGGAGTCAGAATGGGGATGGATTTTGTCTCTGTGTAAAGCACTGCTGCATTGCCGCCTGTTATGGATATTGTTGCTGCAATATCCCGAAGGATTGTGTTTTTGCTCAGGCTTGTTACTGCGCCTGTTATTATCGCGGTTTCATTCGCACTGTATGAGATCCTGTCAGTGGCTACTCTGGAATCGACACTGATATCAGGGAGTATCTCAAGGTCTGTATAATCTTCTGCAATTATATTGCCTTCGGATTCAGATAATGTTATATAAATCCTGTAATTTCCCGGCGGGTATTTGCCGGTGTTCCATGTGAAGCTGAGGTTTGCCTGCGGGACGTGTTCAGCAACACCGGTTGTGCCTTCTGTTTCAGGGTTGATCCTTGATGCGCTGACTGAATATATGTACGTCGGCTCGGCGGTTATGGTGACAGGCGGCATGAAGGTACCGTCTCCGTTGGACTGAAAGTACAGAAGCTCGCCGGGGCTTCTCTGGGCTGCTATGATGTCGGCGGTATTATCGGTATTTATGTCGAGCATGTCATATGCGGTCCCGTAGCCCGTATCAAGAGAAGGCAGTCTCTCCGCAGGCTCGAATATGCCGGTGTAAAGCTGTTTGATGAGATAGGCAGTACCGTCTGATGTGCCTGCTATGATGTCAGGATATTCATTGCCGTCTGTATCTCCGGCTGCAATTCCTGTAAGATTGTCTCCTGCCTCGCCTGCTTTAACAGGCCCGTAAAATGTACCGTCTCCGTTGCCGTAGTATATCCAGACTGTTTTGCTTCCTATATTGCCGTCTGCGACGACCAGGTCGATATTGCCGTCACCGTCCATGTCGGCGGATGCCTTGCCCGTGTGCCTTATGGTTGTTCCGTCTGTTATCTTTGTGCTGATGAATGTGCCGTCTCCGTTGCCGAGGAAGAGGTACATGTCGGCGGCAAACATGTTTATTATGAAGTCTTCGTTGCCGTCTTTGTTGTAGTCGGCGGAGGTTATGCCTTCAAGGATGCTTCCTGAACCTATGTTGCCTATCAAGTGTTTTGTCAGGAAGGTATCCGATCCGTCAGCCGTGTTTTCATAATAGTATATGTCTCCGTATTTGTCGCCTGTGATGATATCGCTGAATCCGTCGTTGTTAAAGTCTCTTGTTATAATTCCCCGGGGGTTGCCTATGTCAAGTTTGTCGATCAGTTTGGTTTCTCCGAATGTACCGTCTGAATTGCTGTTTATTGTATATATTCCGCCGCCAAGTATTGTGAAGGCTATCAGCCTGCCTTTTTCAGGTATGTCCGTGTTTACAGGGGGCTGCTTCGGCCCGTTTTCTGTTGTGTCAAAATACATGTAAAAGTAACGCGCGGTGCTTTGCGGTGTTGTGCCGTCCATGAACCATATCAGTTTGCCCGTGGGCCTTTCCCCTGCACTGAAGCCGCCGGTTTGATAAAATTTCGCCTTTTTTTCTCCGAGGACATTGTCCTGTGCGTCAAACTCTATCATCCTTATTGAGTTTATGTCCGGGTTGCCGCCGGTTATGCCCGGTGATGAAAAGATATTGTTGAAGTCGATATCCGCAAAGGCTACGGCGTTTTTCATGGTGCGGTCCTGCAGAACCGTTACCGGTACCCGGTAATGCCATCCCTCTATGCCCAGGGGCCTGAGGTTTTCTATGTTGAATTCCGCTATGTGTTCAATCTGCCGGCCGTTCAGGTCTTCTATATAGATATTGCCGGTTCCCGACCATGCAGTCATGTTTTCATTTCTGATATTCACTATAATCCCGACATCACTCTGCGGCTCATACTTGCTGCGGTCTGTTATGATTTGCAGCGATATCTTTTTCCTGGTTACTTTAAGGTGTCTGACCGCCGTGTTGTTGTTTTCATTAAGTTCGTCAATGATGTTTTCCGGGTCTATTGATATGAAGAGGTCGTTTTCTTTTTCAAGACCGGTTGTCCTGATGGTGAAATAAACCGTGACTTCACTGTTCAGGGGGATTATCTGTCTTATTGCCGTGCTGCCCAGAAGTGTGCCGCCGTTTTCGGGCATTCCGAGATAGAGGCTGACAGGTATATTGCCGACGTCGGAGCCCCTGTTTTTTATGACGGCGGATACGGTAACTGTTTCGCCTTCTTCTGCGGTTTCGGGGGAAACAACGGCGTCTTCGATTGCAGGGTCGGGTTTCAGCGGCTCTGTTACGTTTATTTCTGTAAATGATGTGTTGTTGTTTTCGTTTTCCTCTTCGATGTTATTTAAGGGGTCTGCCACTACATATATGCTGTTTGTTGCCCTGAAACCGGATGTGTCCCATGTAATCTCTACCGGCAGGGTCTCCATGGGGTATATAATATCGATTATGCTGTCTCCCAGCAGTACCCCGCCGTTTTCCGGGTCTCCACTGTAGGCCCTGAGAAGCACGTTTTCAGCACGTTTTCCCCCAAGGTTGGACAGGGTCGTCTGCAGCTTTACCGGTTGTCCTTCGGTCGGATCTGCCGGGGACGCCTGGATGTCCCCCAATGCAAGGTCCGGAAGCGGTATGCCGAATCCTGCGGGGTAGCCGTATGAGCCGTACCATCTGTAGCCGTGTGAATATACTGCAATGGGTTTGTCCGAGGTTATGGTATGCTCTCCTTCGGTTACGGGCAGCAGGGCATAGTTGCCTTTATCCGGCAGGGGGCTCCATTCGGGTTCGATCTGCTCTCCGTCAAGGGTTATGTTTGTCCCGGGCTCAGGGGCTATGACCGTTGCAAAGTTTCCTTCTTCATATCCTACGGGGGTGTAAAATATGTAGTTCGTCCTGAGTTTGTCCGTCGGGATAATTATCATCTCCAGGGGGTCTCCTGTTCCGGTGAGCTGTCTCCCCTTTGCAAACTGGGCTACTTCTATGGGGTTGTTGCTTGATATGTGTGTGGCTGTCTCTGTATCGATTTCTTCCCACCGGCCTTTGTCGAGTGTTATTGTCTCTGTGTATTCTCCCCTGTTGACGGTGACTGTTGTGTTGTCCATGCTTGCGAGTATCCTGATAAATTCTCCATCCTCCGGTGAATACAGGGGCGCGGTAAGGTAGTCGTCGCCCCACAGGCTCACGGGAAGTCCCTGAGCAAGCAGGGTGTCGCAGGCGAGATAAGGCTCTGGAATATATGTGCATGTTACTCCGCTGATTACTGTTACGGGTTTGTCGCTCCGGATGTTAAATCCGGTATAGTCAACCTCATTTGACTTTATCTGGTAGGTCTGCCCTTTGTTGAGGTTTACTATTGCGCCGTCTATGCTGATATTGGTGTTGTCATTGGGGGCGACTATGGTTATCCTTGAATGGCTGTTTGATACTCCGTAGAGGGGATCATAACTGATGTTGTAGTATTCTGTTCCAAGGGTTTCTGCCGGGATTGCGAGATAGGCATCATCTTTTATGTCCGCAGTAAGAGGGGACCTGAAGATAACGGAAATATCCTCATCGCTTGATATGTGAATACCCTTGTCTTCAATAAGGCCGCTGCTCCTGACTTCCGTTGTTCCCCAGTGTATCAGCGGTATTAATGCGGGGGTGCCGGGGGATACTCTGCCGGCCCAGGATAGAAATGGCCCGACTACTTTGACGTCGGCGTTTGTCCTGGATTGTACAATTATCTGGGCATTACCAAAGTGTGTTTCGGGCCATACAATCCAGAATTCCCTGCCTTCATGGCTTTCTCCGGGTCTTATGGATTCTCCATAGGTGATGGTGCTCCTGTTGTTTGAGGGGTCTGAGTCTTCAGGACTTATGTTGTCCAGCACAACGCTTATGGTGCTGCTCTTTACAGGGTAATTCCATCCTTCTATGCTGACCGTTGCCTTGCCTGAGCCTGCTACGCTGACACCGGATGTGCCGATGAGGGTCTTTTCAGAGGGGCTGTTGATCTCATATACGCTTACTGTTCCGGAGGCTGCGGTGCTGCCGAGGTTTTTTACGGATACATTGATTGTTGCCGGCTGCCCCTTTTCAGGAAGAAGGGGGTCAAGGCTTACATCACGTTCGGTTACGGACAGGTCCGCTGCATAGGTGTTGATTGTTTTATGGGCTGTGTTGTTTGTTTCCGTGTTTTCGGCAATTTTGTTGTCTTTGTCCACTACAATATAAATGACCGGCACTCCTGCAGGCATTGTCCAGGTGTAGGACACGCTCTGCGAACTCCACTGGGCCACCCATGTGTTGACTGTGCCGAGGAGAGTCCCTCCGCTGCCGGGGTCGCCGTTGTAAAATGTGACGTCCACATCGGTTATCGACCGGTTGGCGGTGCTGTGTACCACTGCATTGATTGTCATGCTTTCTCCGGTCTCCGGATAAGGCGGTTCAATGGTTATGTCGGTGTTGTTTATGTATAAATCGGTTGCCCCGGGGGGCAGGGTGTCGGGGTCGTAAATCTCTATATCGATTCTCCCCGTGTTGTTTGATTTGTCGGACTCTGTAATACGATTGTCAGGGTCCACTGAGATATAATAGTTGTGCTCTCCTATGCTCTGGCCGCTTAAGTCAAAGTCAATGTATTGATTTTTCATGGGATAGATTCTCGGGATTGTGTCTTCAGCCAGTCTGGTGCCTCCCTGTCCGGGATCACCGTCGTATAGGGCGACGGTTATGCTGCCGATTACGGTCTCGCCGAGGTTGTAGACACGGGCCATGATTTTAAATTCTGTATCGGGTGTGGGTTGGGTGGGGAAATAGACTATATCGCTGCTGTTTATTGAAAGGTCTATCTGTTTTATTACGGTGATGCTCTTTAATGCTGTGTTGTCGTTTTCTTTCAGTTCCGAAATCTCTTCTGCTGGGTCAATGACTGCATATATGTCATGCCGGCCTGGGCTGGTTCCTGAGGTGTCGTATTCGACGGATACAGGGGGGAAAGTCCTCGTGTACGGGCGAATGGAGGATATGAGGATGTCTTCTCCGATCTGTATGCCGCCCCCCGCTGGATTGCCTTCGTAAAACTGTACTACAATGTTTTCGGCTTCTGCAGGGCCTTTGTTATGGATATAGGCGGTGATTGTGGTTGTGTCTCCCTGCATCAGGACGGGTTTGCTGAAGATGATATTCTCTTCGGAGATTTCAAGGTTGGGTTTGATCTTGGACAAGGCCCTTAGGGCCAGGGCGGTTGAATATGGCTCGTTGTTCCAGGAGCCGTCGGGTTGCTGGGTTGTTTGCAGGTGGTTTATGGCATTTTGCATGGGCAGGGCGCTGCCTTGCCCGCTTTCCACCAATGCCTCAAAGGCAAGCGCTGTTTCATATACTGTTGAGTCTGTGTCTGTGCCGAAGCCTCCGTCCGGGTTTTGTCTTGATAGGAGATATGCGGATGCTTCGTCGATTTCTTCCTGCAAATCGAATGTTTCGTTGTATGAGGCAAATACCTTCAGAACCAATGCCGTCATATAAACATTGCTGTCATCATCGGGGTAGAATCCAAATCCCCCGTCTGTGTTCTGGTTGTATATTAAATAGCTCAGTGCATAGCTGATTGTTTCAAGGTCGGGGTGGTTGACGGCTTTCAGGGCGCTTAAAACCAATGCGGTATCAAGATTATTTACGTCAAAGTCTTCATATCCTCCCCATGCATTTGTATAAGTCTCATCAATGTATGAAAGAACCATGTCCTCATCAGTCCCTGCAACCGACAATGCATGGATTCTTCTCGATAAATAATCAGTGGTTTCTATACTCTGATTCTGAATCCATGAAATTGCATTATTATAATTTTGAGATGATGTTTCGCCTAATGCCTGCATTGCCGCTATCACCGCAACCGTTGCAGGCAGAACCTCCGTGTCTGATGTCTCATCACCCCATGAACCGTCAGGGTTCTGCGTGGAATTGAGATAAGCAAGGCCGTTTGTGATTTCAGAGG
>JAADFS010000089.1 GCA_013152795.1 Deferribacteres bacterium | reverse complement strand
TTTTTTGTCTTTTACGGTCACGGACAACGGACACGAATCACGGGAACTTGATATATTCCCTGAAGGTATCGCAGATAAAGCTTTTCCGGCAGGCCCTCCTGCCCGCAGGCGGTATTTTTATGCCACTGTAATTGTAATAAGGTAGAAAGATTTGTATCATGCAGGATAATCGGTACAGCGGAAGGAACAGGAGAGAACATTACAGGATACGCTATCCCCTTACCGGCAGGCCCAGGTTGACGATCTCAGACAAGGAGTATGAAGTCATCGACCTTTCCGAGTCAGGCCTGAAGTTCCTCTGCAGGGAGGTGGATGAATTCACGGCCGGTGCGGCAGTGCGGGTGACGATAACATTTAATGACGGCGAGTCATTGCATGTTAAAGGGAAAATCCTGAGAACCGCTGAAAAGGTGTCTGTGATATCATTCTCAGAGGACATACCTTTCGGGAGAATCCTGAAGGAGCAGAGGTATCTGAAGGTACACTATCCCGAGTATCGCTGAGAGCCGTATAAGCGCTGTTATGAACTTGTTATTCCTCGGACATTCACTGATAGAGTACTTTGACTGGCAGGAAAGATTCCCGGCGCATAATGCCGTGAACCTCGGGGTTGCCGGTGAAACCGTGGAAGGGCTTCTCGCACGGGTGCTGAAGATAAAGGATGTCTGTCCCGAAGCGGACATGATCTTTATCATGACAGGGATAAACAATGTCGCAATGGGGGATACCGGCTTTTTTGAGACCTATAGGGTGATTCTCGAAAAACTCTCCTCATACTACCCCGGAGCAAAGGTGTTTGTGCACTCCATCCTGCCCGTAAGGGTGGATTTCATGACCAATGAACCCGTCCGGGAGGCGAATGTCCGCCTCAAGGAACTGTCGGAAGCCTCGGGTGTGGAATACTTGGATATATATTCCAAGTTCGTTGATGCAGGCGGCGAGCCGGTGAGAGAGTATCTGCTGGATGACGGCGTGCACCTGACAGCCCGTGGATATGCCGTATGGTCAGAGGTGCTGGAGGAGATAATAAACCCTCCCGGATAACATGCAGCGCCCATGCGGCCCGCCCTGCACGTTTATGCCACTGTAAGGTTAACCCAACAAAGGAGGTCGGTATGAATGTCAAAGAAGCGATCAAAACCAGACGTTCTGTAAAACAGTTTGACCCGGAACACAGGATGAGTGATGAGGAGATAAATGATATTATGTCTTTAGCACTGCTGTCACCTACAGCGTTCAACATCCAGAATTGGCGTTTTGTCGTAGTGCGCGATCCCGAATTGAGGAAAAAGATACGGGAAGCGGCCTGGGGACAGGCCCAGGTGACAGATGCATCGCTGTTTATCATTCTTTGTGCGGACCTGAAGACCTGGCAAAAGAACCCGGATCGTTACTGGAGAAATGCTCCCAAAGAACTGCAGGATTACATATTGCCTGCAATGGACAACTACTACCGCGGCAAGGATCAGGTTCAGCGGGATGAGGCGATGAGATCATGTGGAATTGCAGCTCAAACATTAATGCTGGCGGCTAAATCAATGGGATATGACTCATGTCCGATGGGTGGTTTTGACTTTGATAAAGTTGCTGAACTTATCAACCTGCCGGAAGATCATGTGATAACCATGTTTGTCGCTATCGGCAGAGGTATAAAAGAGCCCTGGCCAAGGGGAGGGCAGCTTGATATGAATGAAATAGTGATATCAGACCGTTTCTAAATACCAGGCCTGATAGTTCCAAACACGGGCCACTGCTGGCCGGCGGTTATATATTTGTCCCTGTAAACTGAAAGTAATTATCCTTAATGTTGCAATCTCAAACAATATAAGTTATGCTAAATGTACAATTGTACAATGGGTGATAAATATGAACTTGATAGTAGATACTTCTATCATCATAGCAGTAATAACAAACGAAAAGCATAAGAAACAATTGATTAAGGCGACCAAGGGTGCTGATTTGATTGCTCCATCATCACTTCACTGGGAAATCGGTAACGCTTTCTCAGCGATGTTTAAGCGCAGAATAATTAACATTAAACAGGCAATTGCAGCTCTTGAGGCATACCATCAAATCCCTATACGTTTTAGTGATATTGAATTAGGCATAGCGCTTGAGCTGTCACATAATTTAAATGTTTATGCTTATGATGCATATGTGATTGGATGTGCATTAAAGCATAATGCTGCTTTGATATCTCTTGATGAAGGATTGTTAAAGGCAGCAAGGGAAGCTGGAGTAAAAATCAGAGAGGTATAACTAATGACAACATATACTTTTTCAGAAGCACGTCAAAAATTATCATCCGTCCTTGAAAAGGCACGCACTCAGGGGGAGGTTCTGATTAAAAGAAAAGATGGTTCTATATTTGTAGTAAAACCAGTGTCTTCAAAACGCTCACCTCTTGATGTGGCCGGTATTAACGCTAATCTTTCAGCAAAAGAAATTGTTGACATAGTTCGAGAAATTCGAGAGAGATGATTATTCGTTAAAAAATCAATGACAGGCCCCTTGGTTATACTTACAGTAGCATAAAAACATCGCCTGCAGGCAGGGGAGCCTGCCGGAAAAGTTTTATCTGCGATTCCTTTCACCCCCACCCCGGCCCTCCCCCGTCAAGGGGGAGGGGGAACAGGACTTCATTCTGCACCCTGACAACTGCACCCTGCACCCTGAGAACTTTGAACTCTGTTCCCCGGCAGCCTCCCTCTTGCCGTGTTTATGCAACATTAAAGTCGATAAATGATCTGTTAAGGGCGCTTAAAAGGGCATTGATAGAGGCTATGCCGATATTAGTATCAATACCCGCTCCCCAGTAAATCCAGCCGTCCATGTCCTCTATCTGGATATAGGCGACGGCCCTGGAATCAGACCCTGTGTCAAGCGCATGCTCATGATAAGACAACAGCCTGAAATTGATACCCACCTCGTTTTTCAGGGCATTGCAAAATGCATCAATCGGACCATTGCCTGTGCCGGATATCTCTTTTTCAGTACCATTTATACTGATGACGGCTTTTATACAGGTACGGAAGGGGGTACTGCCGGATTCACCTTCAGGGCCTTCCTGTATATGCCGGCTCTTCAGTTCAAAAGGAGTTTTGATCTGAAGATACTCCCTCTCAAACGCCTCCAGTATCATCTCCGGCATTACTTCCTCTCCCGTCCTGTCGGAGATGGACTGAATAATACCGCCGAATTCCGGCTGCATCCCCTTTGGGAGCCTGAAGCCGTAGTCTTTTTCCATAACATAGGCCACACCGCCTTTACCGGACTGGCTGTTTATGCGTATAACGGACTCATAGGACCTTCCCACATCCGACGGATCAATCGGCAGGTAAGGCACCTCCCAGTATCCGGACTTCTGCTGCTCGTAAGCCTTCATCCCCTTGCTGATCGCATCCTGATGAGACCCTGAAAAGGCAGTATAAACCAGCTCGCCCGCATAGGGATGGCGTATGTGAACGGGAATCTTTGTACATTTCTCATAAACATCGATGATTCTGTTTATATCATTCAGTTTCAGTCCGGGGTCCACTCCCTGACTGAACATGTTAAGCGCCAGGGTGATCAAATCCACGTTCCCGGTGCGCTCCCCATTGCCGAAGAGGGTACCTTCCACGCGTTCAGCCCCTGCCATCAGGGCAAGCTCGGTGGCGGCAACGGCAGTTCCCCTGTCATTATGGGCATGCACACTGATGACAACCCTGTCCCGCTGTTTTATGTGCGCTGAGAACCATTCGATCATATCGGCATAGACATTCGGAGTCGCCATCTCCACTGTTGCAGGTAGATTCAGGATTATCCTTTTCTCTGATGCCGGCTCCCATATACCCACTACAGCCTCACATATCTCTAGGGCAAAATCAAGCTCTGTACCTGTAAAGCTTTCAGGAGAATACTGATAAATGATCTCCGTATCCCTCAATTTTTCCGCCTCGCTCCTTATAATTTCAGCCCCCCTGACTGCAAGTGCCGTGATATCCTTTCTCGCCATTCTGAATACCACACGCCGCTGAAGTGTGGAGGTGGAATTATAAAGATGGACTATCGCCCTTTCTACGCCTGCCAGTGACTCAACGGTCTTTTTTATCAGATGTTCCCGTGCCTGGGTGAGCACCTGGATGGTTACGTCATCGGGTATAAGGTTATCCACTATAAGTCTCCTGATAAAATCATATTCCGTCTGAGACGCGGAAGGAAATCCGACCTCTATCTCTTTGAACCCCATATCCACAAGGAGATGAAACATTTTCAATTTCTCTTCAATGCTCATGGGAATCACCAGCGACTGATTGCCGTCGCGCAAATCGACACTGCACCAGACAGGCGCATGCTTAATGGTTCTTGACGGCCACCTGCGTTCAGGCAGGTCAACAGGTGGGTACGGACGGTATTTTTCTACCGGCATCCTGAACATTTCAGCCCTCCCAGAAAAAATCTGTAGTCCGCGGATTTCCACATAACGTGTCACCCCGCGGCTGGAATTGTTGCATAAAAAAAGGCCACGGTGTTTATACCGTGGCCTCTGGGTTTTTATGGATTTATCTGCTACCGGCTAATAGAATCCTCCCCAGCCACGGCACCTGTATGCCATGCTGCCAAGAAGTCTCTCTGCCAATAACAGATTCTTGCTAAACATAACTCAAAAATAAAACATATTGGATTTTAATGTCAAGGGAAATTACAAAAAGCGCAGCAATGGCTTATAATTATTAGAACTTTTCCACTGTTAACCCTCTGATCTTTTTATAATCCCTGATATCAGAGGTGATTACTGAAAAACCCAGACAAATAGATGTAGCTGCTATCATGAGGTCGTGGGCTCCGATGTTTATCCCCCTTTTTGCCAGATTAGCCCATATCCTGGCATATATTCTTGAGGTAGCGAGATCAAAGGGATAGATGGGGAAGGTCTCTATGATTTTTTCGACATAAGCCTCTCTCTTCAGTCGTCTCTTTTGTGAATCAGCCCTGTGAACTCCATGCAGGAGCTCAGAGACAGTAATTACGCTTATGCCGAATGGTTCGCTCTCCCTGCCCTCGACGAGTTTATCGATATTCAGAGAAGCACGCTCCATGGCAATAAGAGCGCTTGTATCAAATATCACTCCCATCTGTTTTTCTCAGGCATTAACGGCTGATGTTTTATGATCTCTTTTAAATCCTCCTCGAATTTCTCAGCTTCATCACCAAGTCGCGGGAGTTTCTTCAGCAGTGCTTTTATATCACCAAGGGTTCGTTCCCTCAAAGGTGTCTCTACCGGAGAGATGGAAGCTACCGGTTTGCCACCCCTCAAAACAGTATAGTGATTCCCCCTGTATTTTATGGAATTCAGGATTTCCGAAAACTTCCTGACCGCTTCTGTTGCACTGACCGTTTTTCCCATGAGCGCTCCTTTTACGTAAAATATGATAATCTTATTTTACATACTCAATCTTCGATCGTCAATGATGTCCGGTCCGGATATACCTTTAGCCTAAATTCGTTACGGCATCCAATGCCTGTTACATATCCTTACAGTGGCATAAAAATACCGCCAGCGGGCACGAGAGCCTGGCAATAAAGACTTGTTCCCGGTATCCTATCGCTTTATAAAGGTTTCAGGTAGGCCTCATGTGCGTTTATGCAACATTAAGGTTAAGGTTTACCTGCAAGTTTATAAGTCTGTTCGATTCTTTTATTGGAAAGATTCCAGGTTTCAAGTTCGGATTTAATCAACTCCTTATGTTTCTTGCTGATATCCCGCAGGGCTTTTCCAACGGATTTCCGGACATACCCGCTTTCATCATCCTTTAACCGGCTTAACAGTCTTACGGCAATCTCAGGATTATCCTTAAAATACTCTCTGCCTGTCCATATCCTTAATCCTTCAGTTACGGCTCTTCGGACATTGGGATTTCCGTCTTTCAACCATTCTTCTATTACCGGCAGGGCTTTTTCATAACCAATATCCGAACAATATCTGTCAAAGGATTTTGCCAGGATTTCCTGCACACGCCAATTTTCATCCTTGCTTACGTTTTTCTTTAAAAAATTCAAAGCGTTTTTTGATCTTGAGGCAACTATTCCAAAGATAAAAGTCGCCAGCATTCTCGCCTGGGGAACCCCGGAAGAAAATAATCTATCTGAAATGCTTATGCATTCCTTAACGGAATTATTCCCTGCAACATTTTCCGCTTCTTTCTGTATGTCTTTGAATCCGCGTTCTGTCTTTTGCACTCTTTGAATTAATCCATTTATTGATTCCATAATCAATGACAGGCCCCCTTGGTTATACTTACAGTAGCATAAAAACATCGCCTGCGGGCAGAGGAGTCTGCCGGAAAAGCTTTATCTGCGATTCCTTCAGGGAATATATCAAGTTCCCGTGATTCGTGTCCGTTGTCCGTGACCGTAAAAGACAAAAAA
>JAADFS010000088.1 GCA_013152795.1 Deferribacteres bacterium | reverse complement strand
CCTTTCCCTGAAGGTCCTCGAACATGCCCTCTTCCATGGCTTCCTGTATCTTTCTTTCGGCTATTTTCCTGAAAATATCCATCTCATCCGCTTACATAACCTTACAGTGGCATAAAACTATTGCCAGCGGGGCAGAGGAGTCTGCCGGAAAAGCTTTATCTGCGATACCTTCAGGAAATATTCCGCACGGCATATCGACGTCTTTTGGAACTTCACTCTTTGTTATTTCCTGCAATAAAAACATATTTCCAATATCCTATCGCTTTATAAAGGTTTTCCGGCAGACTCCTCTGCCCGTTTATGCAACGTTAAGGTTTAATTAACCCGGATAACGGTGGCATTAAAATATCGGTATTCATATCAGTGGACCAGTCCCCCGTACTGCCACCTGTAAAGATCATTCTTGAAGAAATATGCATAGTTCTTCACGCGCCAGAGTTTTGTGCCGGAGCCCAGGCGCTCGGCTGAAGCCTTGATTTTACCGTCCGGCTCTCCTGCGCCGTATGCGGTCATCCTGACCATCAATCCCACATCACCGGATTCGTTCCTGTACAGCACTGGTTTATTCACCACCACTGCGGCGGCGCCCGGTACAAGCCTGTCTATATCCGTGCTTTTGAAGTATTCCTTCATAAAGGCCAGCCCGCCCTCGACATATGCCTTTACCTCCGGCCCTGACATTTCATCATCTGCAATGCCGGCGTACTCAATCTTCCACAGGGACACGCCCGAGACATCCACCGGATAGGACATTCCGTGATCCCTGAAATATTCCCTGACGTTCCTGTCACCGGAACAGGACACCAGGGCAGACAACGCCGCAACAAACAAAAAGAGAGAACCTGCCTTTGAAATAAGAAATCCGTCGGTTAAACACTTGCACACAGAAACCATCTGAAATTTCAATACCCCCGTGGAACTATCCCGGAGTCCTCCGCCCTTGAGAGAAGCTCGTTGATCGCTCTCTCTCCTTCATCGCCGATATCAACGGAGAAATCATTGACATATAGATCTATATGGCGTCTGATGACGTCAGCGGAAAGCTCCTGCGAGTGTTCCCTGATATAGTCCATGGGCTCGGCACGGTTGCCCAGGGCGTACTGAACGCTCTGTCTCAACATACCGTCGATCTTTTTGCTCAGCGCGTTGCCGAGGGAGTGTTTTGCGGCAATACATCCGAGAGGAACGGGAAGCCCTGTCTCCTCTTCCCACCACCGGCCGAGATCGATTATCTCTTTCAGCCCGTATGAAGGATAAGTAAACCTGCTTTCATGGATTATCAATCCTGCGTCGACCTCTCCACCCGCCACTGCATCGATGATCCTGTGAAAGGGCATTGCGTGCACGCCGGGATGACGGGGGCCGAATGCAGGATCAAAAAGCTGCAACAGCAGATACGCTGTAGTAAGCTTGCCCGGGATTGCTATTTTCCCGGAACGCAGGTCATGCATCGAACAGTCCTTTTTTGCAATCACAAGGGGACCGCATCCCCTGCCGAGCGCCCCCCCGGACCTCAGGAGGCGGTATTTACCGCGCAGATGACCGAATGCATGGCAGGAGAGTTTTGTCAGGTCAAGCTCTGCATTCATTGCCCTGCGGTTCAGTGTCTCAACATCAAGCAGGACTTCCCTGAACCTCAGGCCTCCGGTGTCGATTTTGCCGTGAATCACGGCATAGAAGATAAAGGTGTCGTTAGGGCACGGCGAATAGCCCAGGGATACATACTGCATCTATTTTCCCTGTTTTTTCCTGTAATCCTCTATAGCCTTGTGGAGTGCATCCGCACCCAGGTTGGAACAGTGCATCTTCTGAGGGGGCAGGCCGTCGAGGGCATCGGCGAGCGAGCTTTTTGTAATCTTCATCGCCTCATCAAGTGTCATGCCCTTGGCCATCTCCGTGACCATGCTCGATACCGCGATTGCAGCGCCGCAGCCGAAGGTCTGGAATTTGACATCCGTTATCCTGTCATCCTTGACCTTTATGAAAATCTTCATCACATCGCCGCAGACCGGATTCCCTTCGGTACCCACACCGTCGGCATCAGGCATTTCCCCTACATTACGGGGATTTGTGAAATGATCCATTACTTTTTCACTGTACATGTCGGGTCCTCCGCTCCTTCCCATCCCTTTGCATAAGGTGAAATCTCCCTCAGGCGGCCTATAACCTGCGGGAAGGTTTCGTTGAAATAATCTATATCCTCTCCTGTTGTGCCTTCACCCAGAGTGAAGACGACCGAACCCTGCGCGAGATGCGCGGGGATTCCTATGGAAATCAACACCGGCGAGGCCTTCAGCGCCTTTGAGCTGCATGCCGATCCGCTGGCCGAGTATATCCCCTTGCCGGCAAGCAGCAGCAGCATGGCCTCACCCTCGATATATTCCACCACAAAACTGGCATGCCCGGGCAGCCTCCTTTCAGGATGGCCCGTAAGCGTCACCTTGTCAATCTTCAGGGCGCTGTCTATTATCCGGTCCCGGAGGGGCGTAACGTGCTCTATGCGTTTCTGCATATCCCTTTTCGCGATCTCCGCGGCCTTGCCCATGCCCACAATCGCGGGAACATTTTCGGTCCCGGCCCTGCGCCCGCCTTCCTGGATTCCGCCGTAAATCAGGGGGACTATCCTCGTTCCCTCCTTTACGTACAGGGCTCCCGCTCCCTTGGGGCCGTAGAACTGGTGGGCGGCGAATGTCAGGAGATCAACGTTCAGGGACCTGACGTCAACCGGGATATTCCCCGCAGATGCCACTGCATCCACGTGAAAGACTATCCCCTTCTCAGCAGCGATCCTGCCGATTTCATCCACCGGCTGTATTGTGCCGATCTCCGGGCTTGCGTGAATTACTGATATTAAAATGGTCTCTTTTGTTATCGCCTTTTTTACATCATCGGGATCAACGGTGCCGTACTTGTCAACCGGGACATAGGTCACCGCAAATCCGGATTTTTCAAGAAACCGCGCCGGATTCAGCACAGAGTGATGCTCAATCTTTGAAACGATTATATGTGTGCCCTTATTGCGGCTGGCGTATGCTATGCCCTTCAGGGCAAAATTGTTAGCCTCGGCGCCGCTGGATGTGAAGATGATTTCCTTCGGTTTTGCATTTATGAGGGCGGCGGTGCTTGCCCTTGCATTCTCAACAGCCTCTTTAGCCCTGATGCCCGGCTCATATATGCTCTGGGGATTTCCGAATATTTCCCTGAAATACGGCATCATTGCATCCAGCACTTCCGGATGCAGTGGGTTTGTGGCCACGTGGTCCATGTATATTGTTTTCATAGCTCCTCCCGGACTTCTTGTATAATTAAGTTACATAAAATATCCCATGCGGTGCAGGAGAGACCGCCGTAACGGCTTTACCCGCAATTCTCCCGCCGGTTAAGACAAACATGATCAGACATTCTGTTTATTATCGGGTGCTTTCTTTCTTATGTAGAATTTATAGTGATCCGTGTCCTCGTAAATACCCAGGAATTCGTTCCCTGTCTTCCTGCACCATGCAGGGATATCATCAAGGGCGCCGTCATAATCCGTCAGTATGGACAGTACCTGCCCGGCCTTGATCTCCCTGACCTGTTCCTCGATTGTAAGCAGGTGCATCGGACACATCATATAGATAATATCTGTTGTGGCATCCGCCTGCAACGGCTTGTCAAGAAATTTGAGCTGATTATTCTGTGATTGCTGAATTTCCGCCGGTGACATAGTATTGCCTCAATAATTTTGCTTCCTCATTCAATAAATCGCTGAGATTGATTGTATCCAGAAAATTTTCTATTTTTTCGCCAAGGGATTTCCACAGGAGTCTTGCAACACATCCGTCAACGCGCTCGCAGCTCCTCGCTGACGGACCGAGGCAATGCGCTATGGCAACGGGCCCTTCAAGAGAGTTCAGAATCATACCCACGCTGATCTCGTCCGGCTTTCTGCTGATGACATATCCGCCGCCGGGGCCTTTCCGGCTCTTAATCAGCTCAGACTTGCGCAGCTTGTTCAGAAGCTGCTCAAGATACGCTATGGAAACGTTCTGCCGTCCGGCAATCTCCCTGATCGTAAGATGGCCTTTCTGGTAGTTTTTGGCCAGCTCGAACATGGCCCTTACGCCGTATTCTCCCTTTTTCGATAACTTAAGCACGGTTTAAATTTATAATAGTCTACTAATTTTGTCAAATATTCCCCTGCCGTTGCATAAAAATATCGCCTGTGGACAGAAGAGCCTGCCGGAAAAGCTTTATATCTGCGATACCTCCAGTTATAACAGTGCACCCCCTCCCTGACCCTCCCCCGTCAAGGGGGAGGGATTTCATTCTGCACCCTGACAACCGCACCCTGCACCCTTAACTTTGAACTCTGAACTTTACTCCCCGCAACTCCCCTGCCCCTTTATGCACCATTAAGGTATAATATTGGTAATACTGCATCCTTCCCCTTGCGGGAAAACCGGGCATCACGCGCAGATATACTAATGAAATTACTATTGATATCATTACAGTCCAATGCCTCACTGGTGGGGCTGAAGTACATCGCCGCAAATGCACGTGCACACGGGCATGATGCGCGGATACTGCTTCTGCCCGGATACCTTGAGAGCACGCTTCATCCGGCCATTGAGGGTTTTATCCGCGAATACAGCCCTGACCTGATCGGAATCGGCCTCATGTCAATCGAGTTTTACCCGGCAAAGAATATCACCCGGCTCCTGAAGGAAACGTTTGACATACCGGTGATCTGGGGGGGGCTGCACGTGATCCTGCGGCCTGATGAGTGCATAAAATACGCGGATTACGTGTGCAGCGGCGAGGGCGAAAACGCGGTCCTGTCGCTGCTTGAGCACCTGCGGGACAGGGGCAGGGACGTACCTCCGGACATACCCAACATCTGGGTGAAAACCGGGGATGAAATAATAAAAAAAGACGCCCTGCCGGAGACAGACCTTGACAGTCTGCCGGTTATCGAATACCTGCCGGATTATTTTTACGGCTTCCACAGGGGGAAGATATACAACTTCGCCCGGAATCCGAAGCTGTTCCGCAGCTATGCGCTTTACGGCGGGACCTGCCATATGATGATAACCACAAGGGGCTGCCCCTTCTACTGCGGATACTGCGCCAATGCATACACAATGACGGTGTTCGGCAGAAAGATCAGAAAGAGATCGGTTGAAAACTGCATGGAGGAATTAAGGCTCGTAAAGAAAGACCCCTATGTCTTATACATCAATTTTGAGGATGACTGGTTTTTTTCCCATGACCGCGAGTGGATGAGGAAGTTCTGTGAAGAATACAAGCGGCATATAGGCCTGCCGTTCATGGTGCGCGTCTTTCCGGGGGTGCTGGACAGGGAAAAACTCTTTATGCTGAGGGATGCGGGACTCAGCCTTGCAATCATGGGGGTCCAGACAGGGAGCGACCGGGTTAATTTCGAGATTTACAACAGGAAGGTCAGGTTCTCGTCGGTCAGGAAGGCCGCCGCGCTTCTCTCTGAAAGCAAGGTGGCTCCGTATTATGAAATGATAGTGGACAACCCCTATGAAACAGAAGAGGATCAGATGGAGAGCATAAATGCAATGGCCGGCCTGAAGAGGCCGTATACCATCTCGCTCGCCCACCTGACATTCTTCCCGGGCACCCTTTTGACAGACAGGGCACTGAAGGACAATATCATAGACCCGGAGGCGTATCTCACGCGGTACATGGTGAAAATCGACAGGACATATTTTAATAAATTACTTTACATGGCACCATATATCCCCCGGACTTTAATAAATTTTTTAAACAAACCCGAAGCTGAAAGAACTGCGGTTCACACCGGGCTGACAAACACACTGTTTTTCATTGTCAAAAGGACCGTGGAGCCTGCCGTGTTTTTCTTTGTACTTACCAGGGGACTCAAGTACAACCTCAACTGGACGGTCAGGACACTGCTCGGCAACTGGAAATCCGCGCTGGCAAAGCTGCTCTTCAATTTCCTCGGCAGGGGCGACATGGAGTTTGACAGGAGGCTTGAGCTGGCAAGAAAAGAAATGCCCGAACTGTTTGAGAAATAGGGCAGTCCGGCGATCAACCTCATGCAGATGTCAAAATAGCGGGAGACGGGAGAATTATGGATGTTCAATCTCAAGATAATTAATGCTTATTGAGACAGCCTGGAGAGCGGCATTACTTTTACAATCTTCTTTACATTCTCAAATTCAGGGTCTTCAGTTATTATCGGCAGATTCAAATCCTTTGCAAGTTCTATACAAAATGCGTCTGCATACGATACCGGATGCTTTGCCTTTATTTCAGAAGCCGCTTCCGTCCTTTTGTCATTAACAGAAATTACATCTATAGGGAATAAACCTCGTTTGAGGTCTTCTCTGAATCCGAAGGCAATAGACCTTCCCAGGTATTTATATAACTTATAAAATACCTCTCCCTCATTGATTTTGCTTAAATAAAGTTTTATCCTGCCACTTTCGGCATTTTCAAGATATTTCCTGATAGCTTTATTTTCA
>JAADFS010000087.1 GCA_013152795.1 Deferribacteres bacterium | reverse complement strand
TCATTCCCGTAAATACCATGGCCATGTTGTGTTCATCAGCCGCGGCTATGACATCATTATCCTTGATTGACCCGCCGGGCTGAATGACCGCCGTGGCCCCGGCCTCTGCTATAAAGTCTATGCCGTCCCTGTTGGGGAAAAACGCGTCAGAGGCGACAACCGAGTCTTTGAGTGATATCCCGAAATTGCTTGCCTTCATGGCGCCCACCCTGGCAGAGTCGACCCTGCTTGTCTGACCTGCGCCGATGCCGAGGGACTGGTCTTTTGAAGTGTATATGATCGCGTTAGACTTGATATGCTTGCACACCTTCCAGGCGAATTCCATTGCGGCAAGCTCATCATCAGACGGCCTTCTCTTTGTAACCACCTTCAGGGCCGCAAAGTCATCTATCATGCCCGCATCCCTGTCCTGCACAAGCAGTCCGCCCTGTATCTTTCTTATGTCCATGAGGGGGGGTTTTTTGTTCAGATCAAGGACAAGCAGCCTTATGTTGGGCTTTTCGTTCAAAAGCTTCAGTGCATCAGGTTCAAACACGGGCGCAATGATTATTTCGACAAAAAGCGAGAGTATCTCCCTTGCGACCGCCTCGTTGACATCGCGGTTCAGGGCGATAACCCCTCCGAACGCGGATACGGGGTCGGTTTCAAATGCCTTCTTGTATGCGGCGTGTATTGTATCCGCAACCGCAACACCGCAGGGGTTGTTATGCTTTACGATAACCGCAGCCGGTTCACTGAATTCCTTTACAAGATCAACGGCTGCGCTTGAATCAAGGTAGTTGTTATAGGACATCTCTTTTCCCTGCAGTATCTTTGCATCAACAAGGGAGATGCCCTTATACAGGGGCTCCTTGTACAGGGCCGCCCTCTGGTGCGGATTTTCACCGTACCTCAGGTCACTGACTTTGAGATAGCTGCGGTTGAGTGTATCGGGAAATACCGCCTCTTTAATGCCGTGCGTGGCGAGATAATTGGAAATCAGCGTGTCATATCTTGCAGTATGTGAGAACACTTTCTTGGCAAGATAAAACTTGGTGTCATAACTGACTTCCCTGTCATGCGACTTAAGCTCCTCAAGCACCCTTGAATAATCCGAAGGATCAACTACTACAATAACGTCTTTGAAATTTTTGGCAGCAGCCCTTAACATGGTCGGGCCGCCTATGTCAATGTTCTCAATTGCATCATCAAACGTTGCACCGGGTTTGGAGACGGTCTCCTCGAAGGGATAGAGGTTGACCACAACCATGTCTATCGTGCTTATGCGATTGGCCTTTATTTCTCTCGCATCCTGATCGCTGTCCCTCCTCCAGAGCAATCCGCCGTGAATCTTGGGATGGAGTGTTTTGAGCCTTCCGCCTAAAAGCTCCGGGAAACCCGTATACTGCGAAACATCCACTATTTTGATTCTTTCATTTCTAAGCCTTTTTGCAGTTCCTCCTGTAGAGAGTATTTCAATACCAAGAGCCCTCAGCCCTTTTGCCAGTTCCACTATGCCGCTCTTGTCCGAGACACTTATAAGCGCTCTTTGCACCCTTGCCATTTTATCCTCCTCTTAATATTTTCATCTCTGTTTACCTTGCTGTTTGTATTAAAATATTACCTGCAGGCAGGAAAGCCCACCCGGTTAATGCAACGTTTACCTTAACAGTGGCATAAAAATATCGCCGGCGGGCAGGAGAGCCTGCCGGAAAAGCTTTATCTGCGATTCCTTCAGGAAATACTCCGTACGGCATATCAATTGCCCGTGATTCGTGTCCGTTGTTCGGAACCATAAAAGACAAAGAACTCTGAACTTTGAACCATGAAACTTTGTTTTCCGGCAGGCTCTCCTGCCATTTATGCACCATTAAGGTTTAGATATAACCCGTTTCCAGCAGGCTCATATACCTGCCGTCTGAGATCACGATGTGGTCCAGGACATTAATGCCTACAAGCTTTCCCGTCTCTATGAGCCTTTTTGTAATGCTGATGTCATCCCTGCTCGGATTCGGGTCACCGCTGGGATGATTGTGGATAAACAGTACGGATGCAGCGGCCTCCTTGATGGCATACCTGAAGACCTCCCTCGGATGCACGAGAGAGGATGTAAGTGTGCCGTCCGAGACGATCGTTTCCTTGAAGACCCTGTTCTTGTTATCAAGCATTGCGCAGAGGAACCTCTCCTTCTTGAGACCGTAAAACCGGGGCAGGTAATATTCATATACCTGTCTGCTGTTCTTAAACGACGGCGTCAGGAGATTGTCCTCCGCACCGCTCTGCAGCAGCCTTCTGCCAAGCTCAAATGCCGCCTTCAACTGGGCGATCTTTGCATCACCCATGCCTTTAATGCCAGAAAACTCGGCGGGAGAGGCATCCTCTATATCCTTCAACGAGCTAAAACGCATAAGGATTTCCCTTGCCAGTCCTATGGCGCTTTTCTCCTGCCCACCGGTTCTCAGGATTATCGCCAGAATCTGGGCGGTGCTCAGACTGTGCGCGCCGAACTTAAGAAGCCTCTCCCTGGGCCGTTCATCTTCCGGCCACTTTTTTATACTCTTATATTCCACGATACACAATACAGAATACAGGATTCCGCTTAAAGGATTCAAGTAACCATAAAAATATCGCCAGCGGGCAGGAGAGCCTGCCGGAAAAGCCCTATTCTTCGCTTTCCCCCAGTACGCTCTTCTGAATAGAGATGATCTTCCTGATACCCGACTCCGCTATGTCCAGCATATCCTGGAGGTGTTTCCTGTCGTCAAACGGCGTGGTTTCAGCGGTTCCCTGTATTTCTATCAACTTTCCCGAGTCTGTCATTACGATGTTCATGTCCACCTCTGCTATGAAATCCTCTGCATAGGAAAGATCAAGCCTCGGCTCTCCTTCGACTATTCCCACACTCACGGCGGCGACATAACCCTTTATCGGCTGTTTCTCGATTATCTTATTCTCCATCGCATAGTTTACGGCGGTTTTAAGTGCCACAAAGGCGCCCGTAATCGATGCGGTCCTCGTGCCGCCGTCAGCCTGTATCACATCGCAGTCAAGCCAGATGGTCCTTTCGCCCAGTGCCTCGAGATTCACAACAGAACGCATGGACCTGCCGATAAGCCTCTGTATCTCGTGTGTCCTCCCCCCTACCCTGCCGAGTGAAGACTCCCTCGCTGTTCTGACCTGGGTGGCACGGGGAAGCATGGAGTATTCGCCCGTGACCCAGCCCTTGTTCTGATTTTTCAGAAAGGGGGGAACCCTGTCTTCAATGGAGGCAGTGCATATGACCTTTGTATCTCCCATTTCTATCAGGACGGACCCCTCGGCGGTCCTCAAATAATCTTTTATAATCTTTATGCTTCTCAGTTCATCAGCCTTTCTTCCGTCAGGTCGCATCAGATTCTCCTCCCGCATCAACCGGAATAAACCTCCAGGGTGTCTTCCGGGTTAATCCTTGAAATATTAAGTATCTTCCGTCCCAGGAATCTCTCACCGATAGATACGAATTTCTCAGGTGAGTCAGTAACAAAAAACTCCCTGGACACATTGCCGTGGCCCCGGCGCAGCATGCCGGTGTCTTTCAGCACCCGCCTCACCTCTTTTGCCGTCTCCGCCGCGGAATCTATCAACCGGATTTTAACCACATCTTCTATCACGTCTTTTATGATGGGATAGTGTGTGCAGCCCAGTACAAGGCAGTCCACACCATTATATCTTACAGGCGACAGATATTTCTCCGCAGTAAGCCTGACAACTTCACCTTCAATCCATCCCTCTTCAATCATCGGTACAAACAGGGGGCAGGCAACGCCCGTCACCCTGATTGAATCATCAATCTCCTTGATGGCCCGCTCGTATGCCCGGCTGTTGATGGTGGTCTCTGTTCCGATCACCGCCACTCTTTTTAGTTTTGTAGCGGAGGCCGCGGCCCTGGCCCCCGGGCCGACCACACCGGTGACGGCAACGGGGAGCCTTTCCCTGAGCAGGTCGAGGCTTACCGAGGATGATGTATTACATGCGATTACCAGAATCTTTACGCCCCTTGACATGAGAAAATCCGCATTTTCAAGCGAGTATCTCCTGACGGTCTCCGGAGACCTGATCCCGTAGGGGACCCTCGCCGTATCGCCGAGATAGATAATATCCTCTTCAGGCAGCAGCCTTGTTATCTCCTTCATGACGGTAAGGCCGCCGACACCGGAATCAAATATGCCTATGGGCATCTCAGCGGATACTCTCTGCAATCTCTTCTCCTATCGGTTTCGATATATCGATATGGCCGCCGAAGCTTTCCGCCTCCCTGCCCTCAATTAAAATCTTAAGGGCGCTGAAACCTGGAACAGTCGATTTGATCCCCTTGTAAAGCTCGCCTATAATCTTTAATTCCTCGTATGCATCCCCCCTGAAATTCCTCTTTATTTCCTTACCGATGTCTATGTAAATTATCCCTTCCTTGTCCATATACAGGTCCAGGAGCCTTACCCTGTAGGGTTTCAGATGTTTTCTGATGACATCCTCTGCAGCAACAAGCAGGGCGTCTTTCCTGGAGATACTTCCGCCTTCGACTTCGGCGGTGTGGCCGTTGCTCTCATAAAGCCTCAGTTCGTCCTGCCGCTGCGTGGAGGAGCCTGCATTTGCAGACCTTGATTCGATTTCTGCAATAAATGATGATTCAAAGGAGAATTTTTCCTTGAAATAGAAATAACTCAAGGCTGTACTGGCTGCAAAAGCTATGAGCAGGACAAACATAAAGAGCCATATGCTCCTTTTCTTCCTGCGCGCCCTTCTTACTCTACCTCGTCCCGATTTCTTCATAGATATACAGGCCCTTGTACAGCGTATCGGCCATTTCCGTCTTGAGTTCCTCGATATAGTAAGCGTCCTCAAACGAGGGCAGTTCAATCATCAGGGCCGCCGCCTCTATTCTGGAGAGAATACTGTATGGAAGCGGACGTACTGACACCGAGTCAGCCCCGAACCTGCTCATAACCGCCTCCTTCATGGCATTAAGGAGGGCTACCGTCCTTTTCATATATGCCTCCTGTCCCTTGTTGACCAGATATGGTTTTACCGCATCCGGGACATGTCCTGTAATCACCGGCACATAAATGACAATGCCGCTGTGGTCGCCGATGTGGAGGCTTATGAAGATATCAGCATTCCTGTTGTTTGCAAACTTGACCCTCTCACCCTGTGTCATGAAGCGGTCACTGCCCCTCGTAAGAAAACCTCGGGAGGAGCCCCTGTTTATAAGAACGCGGAGTTTTTTTGCTATATCCAGCACAACGTTTTTCTCCCTGTAATTATCCTTGACCATACCGCTTTCATAACCTCCGTGTCCCGGATCAATAACAACCGTTCTGACCTTGCGCAGAGCATCGTCGGGTTTCTCTTCGGGTCTTTTCACGGGGGGAGACACCGGAGACAGTATGTTCCCTCTGCTTACGTCCTTATAAACATCTATAACAAGCCTCGCCGGGTATTTCAGGGTAAAAACCTTCAAGCCCCTGAAAGCCCCCGGGAAAAACATGACGGCATTGTCGTCCGTCTTTCTGTAAACAATCACCCCTTTTTCCGCATTTATCGTAAAATCCGTATCCGGGAAGGTAACGAGCACGCTCTGTGCCTTTTGATTTACTATCCCCCTTTTTATTACGGATTCCGGACCTTCCAGCACTATTCTCAGGAAGCCGGGATGATAACTGGCCCTCAGTTTCAGGTAATAGGTCTCAGCCCTGGAGATTGCCGGCAAAAGAAGCAGAAATATCAACAAACAGGCCGTTTTCTTCATATGCAAATATTAGCATTTCCGGCAACCGATATTCCATTACGCTGTATTTATAAACATTGCAGCGATAAAACAAAGGGTGCAGTTGTCAGGGTGCGGGGTGCAGGAAAAACATAAATTTCCATTCTGTACCCTTAACTCAGAACTTTGAACTCGCAACTCCTATGCCTGTTTATGCAACATTAAGGTGAAATAGCAGGGTTACCCGTCCCTTCGCCTGTAGGCTTCAAAGAGTATCTCCTCCACCATCTGGCAGAGGACATGGCCGAGGGTGATATGGGTCTCCTGTATGCGTGGAGTATTGTTGGATGGAACGGCAAATATATAATCACATCTGGAGGCCAGTTTATCCCCCTTTGCGCCTGTGAACGCAATCGTCCGCAGCTTCCTTATCCTTGCTGCATCAACGGCCTTTATGACATTCTCCGAGCTTCCGCTTGTGCTTATGGCGATTACAACATCGCCTTCCTGGGCAATGGCCTTTAACTGGCGTACGAAAACATCCGAATAATCATAATCGTTTGCAATGGAAGTCAGGACAGCAGTATCCGTATTGAGGGCGATGGCAGGGAATGCCGGGCGCTCTTTTTTGAACCTGTTGACAAACTCGGCCGCGATATGAGACGCGTCACTGGCGCTGCCCCCGTTGCCGAAGAGCAGAAGCTTGCCGCCCCTGTTGAATGTCTCCGCAAGAAGATTGGACACCTCGATAATAGTGTCGATATTTTCATCAACAAACTTCTGTTTGATGGTTATACTGTCCTTAAATGCCTTTTTTATCTTTTCTCTCATATTATGCTTCACTAATCCTTAAACAGTGGCAAAAAACCATCGCCAGCGGGCAAGGGAGGCTGCCGGAAAAGCTTTATCTGCGATTCCCTCTCTCAAGGTTCCTTCGTTACGATTTCAATCTCTTTTGACGGGAGCCCCTCGGCGCCGGCAACCGCTGTCACCCTGTAATAATATTTCCTGTTCTTTTCTATGCTTCTGTCAGTGAATGCCGGTGTAACCGTATCCCCCGCCGGGACGTACTCTCCGCCCGTGGAGCGGTAAACCCTGTACAACCTGACATCCTCTCCCATGATCTCATCCCATGTAAGGACAACGCCCTTTTGCGTATACACGCCCCTTAACCCCCTCGGCCGGTCCGGAGTGATAACAGCGGCCTTCTCCGACCCTGTCCGTTTTTCTTTGATAACCTTATCTTGACCGCGATGATTATCGCCTCCTGTGTTTTTATCAATAACCCTGCCGTCATACGGCGAGAGTGCGACAGGGTCGCCCCTTCTGCCGCATGATGCAAGTAGCACAAGCAGCAGAAGCCCGAAAACGGACAAGCGCCACATGCCGGACAGCTTATTTTTTCCGTACCGCCGGTTTTTCACCTTTAAGCCCCTGTTTTCTCCTGTTTTTTATATCTCTTATCCGCGCACGCACCAACTGGCTTGCTGTCCCGCCGAAAGATTTCTTGGCGTTAACGGAGTTCTCCACAGTGATATATTCGGTGATATCGCTGTCGATCAGCCCGGAAAAGCCCTTCAGCTCATCCGGCTCAATGGTATCGAGTGTTTTGTTATTGTCAAGGCAGTACTTCACGATCCGTCCCGTGACAGCGTGTGCGTCCCTGAAAGGCATACCTTTTCTTACAAGATACTCCGCAATGTCCGTGGCTGTAAGAAATCCCCCCCGGGCCGCCCTCTCCATCTGTGTCTTTTTAAACCTTATCCGGGGAAACATCATGATAAGTATATCGAGGCATGACTTCAGAGTATCGACGGTGTCAAACACGGGCTCCTTGTCTTCCTGCATGTCCCTGTTATACGCAAGCGGCAGTCCCTTCATGACGGTCAGCATCGCCATTAAATGCCCGCAGACCCTGCCGGACCTGCCCCTTATCAACTCAAGGACATCAGGGTTTTTCTTCTGGGGCATGATGCTCGAGCCCGTTGTAAAGGCATCCGGCAGTTCCACAAAACCGAACTCGTCGCTGTTCCAGAGAATAATCTCTTCCGAAAGCCTCGAAAGGTGCATCATCAATATGCCTGATACGGAGATAAACTCGATCGCAAAGTCCCTGTCGGACACGGCGTCGATGCTGTTTTCCGATATGGCGGGAAACTTCAGAAGCCCTGCAACGTACTCCCTGTCAACAGGCAGGCTTGTGCCCGCCAGGGCAGCGGAGCCGAGGGGCATCACATTGACCCTTCTCAGGCAATCCTCGAACCTCTCCCTGTCGCGTTCAAGCATCTCATGATATGCAAGCAGATGGTGGGCAAGCAGCACGGGCTGCGCCCTCTGCAGGTGGGTATAACCGGGCATGATAATATCGATATATTTCTCGGCTGACTCGACAATGACCTTCTGAAGGCCCGCAATCAACCTTAAAATCGCGGATATCTCATCCCTGAGATACAGCCTCAGGTCAAGGGCCACCTGGTCATTACGGCTTCTTGCCGTATGGAGCTTACCGCCCACAGGACCCGTCTTTTCGATAAGGGCGTGCTCTATGTTCATGTGCACATCTTCGAGGCTGTCATGGAATTCAAACTTACCGGCCTGAATCTCGGCCCTGATCTCCTCCAGCCCTTTTATGATCGTCTCAGCGTCTTTTCTGGAGATGATCTTCTGCCTGCCGAGCATTTTCACATGGGCGATACTTCCCTGGATATCGTACTTCCACAGCCGGATGTCTGCTGACAGGGAGGATGTAAAGCCTTCAACCGCGCCTTCTGTTTTTTCGCTGAATCTGCCGCCCCAGGGTTTTTCCATGAAGATAAGGATAAAACTTACCTTTGCGTGTAGTCAAGTTCAGGCCTGGGAACGTCTTGACAAAACAGCCGTAAACTATTATGTTGTTCATGATATGAACAATAAACGGCAAAGGCCGGGTCATATTTGGTTAATTTCTAACTGCTGAGCCTTCAACTTTTCCACTATTATATCCGTCGCAGGTTACAGTCTTAATGTAACCGAGAGGGCGGAGCAGTATATTTTGCGGGGATTGACGCTGTTAACTACTCATGAGACAATTAACGAAAACAGGTTAGAGTTCAAAGAAGTGTTATAGTTACCCAAATGCACACAACGTTGAATATTCCAAATTCAGTGTAAATAAAAAGTTCTTTCCATGCCACACTCAAGAGACTCTAACTCATTGAATTAAAATGACAAAACCATCATTGCTGTCACTCAAATCATTGTCCTCCGGAGGCCATGCTCAGAGCTTTGTGGGTTGACATTTTATATTATCTGGATTATAAAGATTGTAATGAAAGAAAAGATACCTGCGGGCAAAGGAGGGCAAGATCAACATAATGGATAAACAACGGGAGCTTTATTGGATGTAAGTAGTGTATAATCTGCGTAGGGTAAAAGTCGAGAAGTGCATAAATTGAGAGGAAAAGTGATGTTAAAAAATAATGTATCGCATAAACGGTAATATTTTGAAGATATCGAAATGAAGAGAATATCTATCGTTGTTCCCGTATACTGTGAAGAAGAGAATATCAGGAGTCTTTATAAACGGCTGGAAGGTGTTACAAAATGCATAAAGAATTATCGATGGGAATATATATTTGTTAACGACGGCAGTGATGACAACTCTTTTCTTGTGTTGCAGAAATTGGCAGCATGTGACAGGAAAGTCAAGGTAATAAATTTTTCAAGAAATTTCGGAAAAGAAATTGCTTTAAGTGCAGGTGTCGCAGCAGCCGATACCGATGCTGTTATAACCATTGACTCAGACCTGCAACATCCACCTGAGTTAATTCCTGCGATGCTCAAAAAATGGGAAAACGGAGCAGATATAGTTATAGCTGCAAGAAAAAATATACAACATCCCCTCTACAGAAAACTCGGCTCAAAGCTATTCTATTGGACAATGAACAAAATATCCCAGATCAAAATGATATCACATACTACAGACTTCAGGTTGATTGACAGAAAAGTAGCCGATGTCTTCAAGACAATGCCGGAGAGATCAAGAATTTACCGCGGACTAATCGACTGGCTGGGGTTCAAGACGGAATATGTTGAGTTTAATGCATCTGCAAGAGAAAACGGCCATTCAGTTTATTCATACAGGAAACTCCTCGGACTTGCAATAAACGGCATAACATCCTTTTCAGCTTATCCCTTAAAGGTCGCAGGAATTATCGGCCTGTTGATCACATTTTTCAGCAGTACCTTATTAATGATAATGTTTCCGGTACGTTTCATATTTAACCCTGTCTACTTTTCTTCTCTCTCATTTGTGGTTGTTATAAACACCCTTCTTACAGGCATTGTTTTAACATGCCTTGGACTTATCGCCCTTTATATAGAAAATATCCATAATGAAGTAATCAGTAGACCACTTTAC
>JAADFS010000086.1 GCA_013152795.1 Deferribacteres bacterium | reverse complement strand
CACATCAGCGCTATCCTCATCTCGGGCTTGTCGTCAATCATCTCCCGGGATATCCTGTCAGGATGAAATTTTATCAGCTTGTTCAGATCGAATATTTCCATGCCGCCCCCCCCAAAAAAAACTGCTGTTTACTTTCAGAGTTTTATTTTCTTGAAATTTTCATTACTCCAGCAATATTGCCTTCGTAGGACATATCTCCGCTGCTTCCTCGCAGTCGCAGGTGTCGCACTTGTCATGTGCAATAATATATGCCTTCGCGTCCTCGGTTACTGCAAAAACATCAGGACATATCTCGGCGCACGATCCGCACCCTATACACTCTTCAAGGTCGATGGACAGTTTTTTTGCGGCATTGTCACTCATATGGCAGAATCCTCCTTTGAAAAGATGTACTGGATTATTTATAACTTATTATAAATAATCACGCTATGATTTGAATCATGGTCAGGGAACCGCCTGTTTTATAATTTTACATGCACCCGGTGGAAAAGTGCAATTTGGGCATATCATGCCTTTGTATAATCCGGCTATTCCGAGATGGCAGAGGGCGAAGTCATATTTGAGGGGATCCTGCGGGTCGAGCCTTTTGAGTGATTCGGTTATCTCCTTTGCGGCCTTCCAGTCAGCGGCCTTCCTCCGGGTCAGGCCGAGGCATCTTGAAATCCTTGCTATATGGGTATCAAGGGGGATGATCAGTTTCGACGGCGATATCCTGTTCCAGATGCCGAAGTCAATGTCTTTCGTCCTCACCATCCACCTGAGAAACAGGTTCATCCGCTTGCATGCGCTGCCCCTGCGGGGCGAAGGCAGCAACTGTGCCAGTCCGGAAGGGATGATGTTTTTTCCGTAAACCGGCGATACGGATATTCCAAGAAAAGAATCGACGAAGCCCCTCAGGGCGGTCCCGACGTCTTCATCCTCCGGGTTATAAAACCGGTAGAACACGTTTTTCAGGGAACCCCGTTTCCGCAGTATGCGGCCCAGCATATAGGCAAGACAGACAACATCCCTTTCACTGTTGAACCTGTAGCTGACGTCCTTTAAATACCGCGCGTCTTTTAACGTAAAATTCAGGAAAAACTGCGCGGGATGCCTGCCTCCGGGCCTGAGTATCTTCTCAATTACCGGTTTGAAAAGACCGACTTTACCGTAGGCAAAACAGGATGCGATAAAACCCGCAACCTCCACATCAGCCGGCTCTGAATACCTGTGCGGAAAATCTATGGGGTCGTATACGAGCCGGTCACTGAAATTATATTCCCTGTAGAGTTTATCGAGAGTCTCTTTGAGCAGGGTCATGGCTCAGGGTCGGTCCTCCCTGAAGTCGGTTTATTGCAGGAGCCTGCACGTGCCCCTGAGGTCGCGCTCCTGCACGGGGCCGTATACGGTCAGGGCAAACGGGGTTGAATCCGTGAGCCGCCGGGCCACGTCCTTGACGTTTTCAAGTGTTATGGCCTCGACCATCGCTATGATCTTTTCAGGAGAAAAATACTCTCCATAGTATATTTCCTGTTTTGCTATGTTTGACATCTTGTTGCTCGTGGACTCGAGGGCGAGGATAAGATTGCCCTTGAGCTGGGCCTTTGACCTCTGGAGCTCGTCATGTGTAATTGAATCAGCGAGATTCTTCATCTCCTCAACCGTAATATTAACCACCTCGCTGACGTGCCTTTTGTCAGTGCCTGCATATACCGCCCAGAGACCGGTATCGAAATATGATACATGATATGAATAAATCGAATATACCAGTCCTCTCTTTTCCCGCACATTCTGAAAGAGCCTGGAGCTGAAACCCGAGCCGAGTATCGTATTCAGCAGGTGCATCGAGTACCTGTCATCGCTTTTATAAGGCATACCCCTGACCCCGAGGCATATATGCGCCTCCGACAGGTCCCTTGTGACTATATTAATGCTGCCTGTAAACTCCGGTGCGGGCGTATCTTCGCGGTTACAGCTTCTCTTTAGAGAGCCGATACCCTGGTTCAGAAACCCGATAAGCCTGTCTTCATCGAACCTGCCGCTGCATGCCACGATGATGTTTTCTTTCCCGTAAAACCTTTCCACATGCTCAATGAGGTCGTCTCTTGTAAACGTCTCTATCGTCTCACCCTTGCCGAGGACCGACAGGCCCAGCCCCTTCTCACCCCATATGCTCTTGCTGAACAGCTCGTAAACATAATCCGACGGCGTATCCTCCACCATCTTTATTTCCTCGTTGATTATGCTCCTCTCCTTTTCCAGGTCGGATTCGGGTAGGGTTGAATGCAGGAATATGTCCGTTAAAAGCTCTATGGCCTTTTCCATGTATTCATCCAGCACCTTGACATAAAAGAGTGTATACTCCGAAGACGTAAAGGCATTCAGCTCCCCGCCGAGCGAATCTATCTCCATTGCGATATCCTGTGCCGTACGGGTTGCCGTTCCCTTGAAAAACATGTGTTCGAGGAAATGGGAGATGCCGTTCTTCTCGGGCCGCTCGTTTCGTGAGCCGACCTTAACCCATATGCCTATGCACATGGAGTGCACCTCGTGAGCCGTCTCGATGAGGACGGGTATGTTGTTGTCAAGCATTATTTTTTTGAACATTCTTCGCTTTCTCGCACCTTACGGTTATATCAACCTTATCGTGGCATTAAAAAATACAGGAGGGGGGGCAGGAGGGATTGCAGTAAAAGACCTTGCAGCGGTATCCTGCAGAAACCACTGCAAAGCATATTGATGATGATCCGGCTTTTTAGGTTTATTTACATCAGGCCCTTGATTTTGCAGATGCCCGGTCTTTAAGCGCCTCTTTTCTGCTGAGACGTATCCTGCCCATTTTATCTATCTCTATGACCTTAACAAGAATCTCTTCCCCTTCCTTTAAAACATCCGTAACCTTTGCGATTCTCTTGTCGGAAATCTGCGATATGTGAAGCAATCCTTCAGTGCCCGGGAATATTTCCACAAACGCACCGAAATCCACTATCCTCTTTATTTTGCCCACCATATAGAGCTTGCCCACCTCTGCCTCAGCCACTATTCCCTTTACAATATCCATGGCCTTCAGGGCGGACGCCTCGTCGATTGATGCAATATTTATGGTGCCTGTATCATCAATATCTATCTTGACGCCTGTCTGCTCGACTATGCCCCTGATAACCTTTCCGCCTGTGCCGATAACGTCCCTGATCTTGTCGGGCTTTATCTTCATCGTGAAAATCCTCGGGGCATGTGTGGCGAGATTCTCCCTCGGTCCGGGGAGTATCTCCTTCATCTTGCCGAGTATGTAGAGCCTTCCCTTCTTTGCCTGTTCAAGCGCGGCCCCCATGATTTCCCTGGTCACACCGGTTATCTTCACATCCATCTGGAACGCGGTAATGCCCTCCTCTGTGCCGGTCACCTTGAAGTCCATGTCGCCGAGATGGTCCTCAAGACCCAGTATATCCGTAAGAACCACGATCTTTTCGCCTTCCTTGATAAGCCCCATTGCAATACCGGCGACCGGGGCCTTGATGGGCACACCGGCATCCATAAGGGCAAGCGTACCCCCGCATACCGTGGCCATCGATGATGAACCGTTGGACTCGAGCACATCCGATACTATCCTTATGGTATAGGGGAACTCTGATTTCGCCGGAAGCACGGCCTTCAAAGCCCTCTCAGCCAGCATACCATGGCCGATCTCCCTCCGGCCCGGGGACCTGAGGGGTTTTACTTCCCCCACGCTGAAGGGGGGGAAATTATAATGAAGCATGAACGCCTTTTTGGATTCTCCTTCAAGCGCGTCGATTCTCTGTTCGTCTTCGGCTGTGCCGAGTGTGACCGCTGCCAGGCACTGTGTCTCCCCCCTCACAAAAAGGGCCGAGCCGTGCGTCCTCGGCAGAATTCCCACATCCGCGCTTATTTTCCTTATCTCCTCAGGCCTGCGGCCGTCCACCCTTATACCCTGTTCAAGGATCATGTTCCTTACGAGGTCTTTTTCGAGTTTATTGAAAACAAAGGCGATATCCTTTGATATATCCTCTTCCCCGGTGTTCAGCTCTTCTATAACGGCCTTGAGTATTTCATTAAGGGCTTCCTGCCTCCTGAGTTTATCCGGGATGATAATCGCCTGCTTGATTTTTTCGAGCGAAATGTCCGAGACGGCCTTTACGAGCTGTTCATCCACGTGGGGCGGTGTTACAGGGCGCTTGGGCTTGCCTGCCATGGAGACCAGTTTTTTCTGCAGGGCAACAACGGTCTTTATCTCCTTGTGAGCGATCTCAAGTGCCTCGAGCAAGAGGGGTTCCTGGATCTCAAGACCGCCTCCCTCAACCATGAGGACCGCTTCTTCAGTGCCGGCCACCACGAGTGTGAAGTCGCACTCCTCCGTCTCCTGCAGGTCGGGGTTGATCACAAAAGAGTCACTCAGTATGCCGACTCTTACGGCACCGACCGGTCCGTTGAACGGGATATCGGATATGCTGAGTGCCGCCGACATGCCGATAATCCCCAGGACATCCGATATGTTTTCCTCTCCAAAGGACAGCACCGAGACGATTCCCTGGGTATCAGAATGAAAACCCTCCGGGAAAAGGGGCCTGACAGGTCTGTCAATCAGGCGGGAGGTAAGGACTTCCTTTTCACTGGGCCTGCCTTCCCTTTTAAAAAAACCGCCGGGGATTTTGCCGGCTGCATAGGCCTTTTCCTGGTAGTCTATGGTAAGGGGGAAAAAATCTATATTTTCTCTTGCTTCTTTCCTGGCAACAACCGTTGCCAGTACAACAGTGTCTCCGTATCTTGCGATTACAGAACCGTCGGCCTGTTTTGCGAATACTCCTGTCTCAAGATAAAGAGGTTTTCCTTTAACTTCAGTCTCAACATTTGTCATTCACTATCACTTTCTAAGTCCAAGCTGTTTAATGAGCCTCTCGTATCTCTCTCTGTCCGTCGCCTTCAGATAACTTAAGAGTTTGCGTCTCTGTCCCACCAATTTCAAGAGCCCTCTGCGTGAGTGGTGATCTTTTTTATGGATCTGAAAATGCGAATTCAGACCGTTTAAACGCTCGCTGATAAGGGCTATTTGCACTTCCGAGACCCTGTATCACCATCGTGCAGCTTGTACTGTTTGATTATATTTTCCTTTTGTTCTTTTGCTAAAGCCATCAGCCGCCGCCTTTCTTTATATTTAGAGAGATAAAATTTTAACACAAGACCAATCGGGATGTAAAGCATCAACCTCTCCTGCAACCCGGTACAGGAACCGCTCTCTTTACATCCTTTATAAATTATAAATGATTGAGATAAAAATTGTAAGACACCCGGCATGGTTTTGCTGTTAATGCGGGGGTTGACACCCGCCTCTTTTTGTGGTACGTATCTCTGAAAGAAAAGATTGGGGGACATGCTGTCATATCTCAGGCATCAAACCTTGTCCCCGTTAATAATATCCGCCTGGTACTAAATAAAGGCACAAATCTATTATTGGCTTTATTCATGGCTTTCAACCTTAATGTTGCACAAAGCGGCAGGCTCTCCTGCCCATCGGCGATACTTTAATTTTAATGCCACTGTAAGGTTAATGCATGAATAAACATTCACAATGAAAGGAGGGAGTCGAAAATGGGAATGCCGTTGTGACATTGCTCAAAAAAGCGTTTCACATTATGTTACTTCTGAAAACAACCATATCAAATTAAAAGGAGGAAGTCATGGTGAAAACAAATAAATCTCAATTACTGAAGATGGTTTTATTGGCTATCGTAGGGGCGGTTTTGATTGGAGCCGTCTCAGCAGAGGGCGCAACAGGGGTCACTTATGTAGTGGCAGCCCCTGACTCTGTGAACCCCAGAGCAGACTATATCTGTACTAACACTTATGATACGTGTATTCAGGATGCCATCAATGCTGTTACAGGCATAGGCGGAAAGATAGCATTACTGGACGGTACATACAACATTTCGAGTCCAATCACTATATCGAAAAACAGCATAACCATGGTCGGAGCAGGCAGGTTGGGGACACGTTTACTGGTGCAGAATTCCATGACTTCCGTTATCAACATAACCGGCAACCGGGTTACACTGGAAAATTTCGGGATAACGGTAACGGAGAATTATTCCATAGATTCTGCTGTCAAGATAACCGGCAAGCGAACCAAGCTGTCAGACTTTGTGATTATGGTCCAGAATGCCGCACCGGTAAACTACGGTGTAATCACACAGGGTTCCTATACGAAATTAAGCAACGTGCGCATGGAAGGGTTTGTTAAAGGGGGAATTAAGTTTGACGGCCCGACCGCCACTGGTTATGACGACAAGTTGCTTGGCGGCATGGTTGAAAACAGCCAGTTCATCAATTCAGTGGGATATTCCAACGACAGTGGAGTTGAAATATACGGGGCGGCAGCAAGAATCACAATAAAAAACAATATCTTCGAAGAACTGGATAATGCTGTTTACGCGCATGAGGTAGGTGTCCGTGAAGAGGACATTATTATTGACGGCAATAATTTTATGTATTCAAAGTTACACTTCTGTGAAAACGGCAATGGTGACATAACAGCACCGCTCCGCACAGTGATCATTACAAACAATCATGTTTATGACGGCACATTGTTATTTGATGCAGAAGTTGACAATAAGACTGAATGGAGAACCATAATAGCCAACAATACAATTTATCGTAAAAGTAATAAATCAGATACCGTAATAAACCTCGAATATGGAGGCGGTATGATAACAGGTAATCTTATAAATCTTGGCGGAGTTACGGAACTCGACGAACCGGGCGGTACAGGGCTCTTAATCGGACAGGAAGGCTCCAATATTATAGGCAATATTTTCAATTCCGGAGCAACAAGGATCAAGTTGATAGGCGGTGTTTCCAACATTGTTATCAGTGGCAATAAATTTTTGTATATGGGATATTGCGTGAAGGATGATCAGGGAAACGTGATAGGGTGTAATGATACCATAGGAATCCACCTGAAAGAAAAAGTAAGAGAATGGGATTCAAAAGTAGTGGGGCCTTACAATGTCACAATAAGCGGGAATGTATTCGGCATAGGTCTATCTACCGGGCATTACTCCGGGATCGTCCTTGACCCCCATTCCCAGTGGAACTTGATAACAGACAACATATTTGATTGGGTTGATCCCGCAACGCTCATAGACCCTCAGGGAACGAACAATACGATCAGGAACAACAAAGGATTTGTCACTGAAAATGCGGGGACGGCTGTGATTGTTTCGGGCAGCAATTCCATAACCGTAAGTCACGGCCTGGATATTACCCCCTCCATCAGTAACATTAACGTAGCTCCGACAAACAATATGGGCAATGCATCTAAATTCTGGGTTTCCAATGTAACTGCCACCACCTTTGATATTAATGTTGACAATGACCCGGGTACAGGAGGCGCCGAATTCAGTTGGCAGATTACAAGTTACTGAAAGGGATGGTTTTGGAAGTCATGACTGTTTACTGGCTATTATTGCCCTTTGCTAATTAAGCCGTAAGAGCAGCCAGGCTCCCATGAGCCGGATTACCGTTATATTTGGCAGGCGGTAATCCGGCTCAATCTTTTAACCCGTAATCAAGAGACGGTTGCACGTCCATAACCCTGCTGAAGCTCTTCCTGTGGATGGGACAGGGGCCGTAAGCCCGGAGCATCTCCATGTGCTGCCTCGTGGAGTAGCCCTTGTGTGCCTTAAAATTATAGGCGGGATATTTTTCGTGGTAGTCTAACATGATATCATCCCTGACGACTTTTGCGACCACGGAGGCTGCCGCGATGGAGGCGCTTGCGGACTCGCCTCTGATAATTGAATGCTGTGGGATATCAATATGCGGGAGTTGGACTGCGTCGATCAGTAAAATATCCGGACGGATTCCCAGGTCCTCCAGGGCGATCTCCATCGCGCGCTTTGTCGACCGGAGTATATTAGTCCTGTCTATCTCTTCCGCTGTCACTATACCGACACCCACTGCCACGGCACAGCGGACAATATGCCAGAAGACCTCTTTGCGCTCTTTTTCGGCGATCTTCTTCGAATCCCTGAGTCCCTCTATTGTAAGCCCTGGGGGAAGCACTACTGCGGCCGCAACCACCGGCCCTGCCAGCGGGCCCCTCCCGGCCTCATCCAGGCCGGCAACGACGGGATATTTCCGCCGGATTTCATCGTCATGTGAAAAAAGCACATGGAGCATTTTCCGGCAGGCTCTCCTGCGGGGTTCAGGCGGCATTATCCAGGGATTTTATTTCTTGTTGAAGGTCTTTTCCTTTATCTTGGCGGCCTTGCCCTTCTTATCGCGCAGGTAATAGAGCTTTGCCCTCCTCACAACTCCCTGCTTGACAACCTTGATCTTTTCTATCAGGGGAGAGTGAAGCGGAAAGACCTTTTCAACACCGATGCCGTAGGATATCTTGCGCACCATGAATGTTTCACGTACACCGCCGCCCCTTCTTCCGATGACGACACCCGTAAATGTCTGAATCCTCTCTTTCTCACCTTCCTTGATTTTCATGCTTACACTGACTGTATCGCCGATGCGGAAATGGGGAATTTCCTTTTTGTACCCTTCTTCTATGACCTTAATGGCATTCATTCTGCTCCTCCTACATATATTTAGTCAGGCATCCCCGTCAGGAGATTCCCTGATCTCCGACAACAATTTCCTGTCCAGATCCGTAAGCCCGGCCTTTTCAAGGAGATCCGGCCTTGCCCTGAGCGTCTTTTTCAATGCTTGCTTTCTCCTCCAGAGCCATATCTCTTTATGATTGCCTGAGAGAAGCACCTCCGGCACCTGCAGGCCCCTGAACTCCCGGGGTCTTGTATAATGGGGATAATCCAGCAGTCCCCATGAGAAGGATTCATCCTCCGCCGACCTCTTGTCACCGAGCGCACCCGGAATGAGCCTTGTAACCGCATCAATTATTACAAGTGCGGCGAGCTCACCGCCTGTTATAACATAGTCTCCTATTGAGACCTCTTCATCCACAAGAGTCTTCACCCTCTCGTCAATGCCTTCATAGCGGCCGCATATAAACACAAACCTCTGTGTTTGCCGTGCATATGCCTCCGCCGTTGACTGATTGAAAGGCCTGCCCTGCGGGCTCAGCAGAATTATCCTTCTCGGCTCGCCGTCTTCCCTGAGAAAGTCCACGGCCCTGAATATCGGCTCCGGCTTGAACACCATGCCCGCCCCTCCGCCGTAGGGATGATCATCCACTGATCTGTGCGGGTCTGATGTGAAATCCCTTATATTGTAAAGCCTGACCTCAAGCAGCCCTTTCTCCCGCGCCCTTTTGAGAATGCTTTCATTCAGATAGGCATCGAATATACCGGGAAAGATCGTCAGGACATCACATTTCATTTTCAGGGCAAGCGGACAATTCTATAAGGATAAAGGACGGTACTCCTTCTCCTCTGTTTCTGCGCCAATCGGATTTTTAATAATTAAGTATCGGGCTTGCCGGCTTTATTCCAGGATTTCCAGGACACAACGCTTGCCGAGCTTTGTGCCCGCAGCGCTCAGTATGGTTCTCATCGCCCGCGCTGTCTTGCCCTGTTTGCCGATTACCTTTCCAAGGTCACTTGTAGCAACTCGTAATTCAAATACAGTGGTTCTCTCTCCGTCAACTTCGGTAACTACAACCTCCTCCGGTTTGTCCACCAGAGACTTCGCCATTAGTTCGATTAGCTGTTTCATGTCCACCTCCATTTGAATACAGGCTCTTTTACAGACCCGATATTTTCAAAAGTTTCTTCACGGCAGGAGTCGGTTGGGCTCCGTGACCAAGCCAGTAGCTGGCCCTTTCGGTGTCTATCTTTATCTCTGAAGGGTCTTTCAGCGGATCATAAGTTCCTATGATCTCCAGAAAAGGACCGTCTCTCCGCTTCTTTGAGTCTGCCACAATCACCCTGTAAAAAGGTCTCTTTTTGGCGCCTTTTCTTGTCAGTCTTATCTTTACCAAGTTATTTTCCTCCGTAGTCAATGGATATTAATAATACAGGATTCAGGATACAGTATGCAAGAGCCGGGCATATAAAATCAATTCATCACCCGTGTCTAAAATTTAAACTGCGGCATGCCGAACCCCTTGCCGCGTTTAAATTTTTTCAGCATCTTCTTCATTGCCAGGTGCTGCTTCACCAGCTTGTTGACATCAGCTACCGTGGTCCCGCTGCCGGCGGCGATTCTCTTCTTCCGGTTGCCGTTGAGTACAACATAATTCCTTCTTTCCGGTATTGTCATGGAGTTGATTATCGCCTCGACCTTGACAAAGGCCTTGTCGTCTATGTTGATCCCCTTAAGCTGCCTGCCCATACCGGGAATCATGCTCAGGATGTTTTCAAGGGGCCCCATCTTCTTGATCTGTTTTATCTGGTCCTTGAGATCTTCATATGTAAACCTGTCCTTCCTGAGCCTGTCCCCCAGCCTTGCGGCGTCCTCGAGGTCGACCGCCTGCTGGGCCTTTTCCACAAGGCTTACCACATCGCCCATTCCAAGGATTCTCGAGGCCATTCTCTCGGGGTGAAAGGGTTCGAGGAAATCGATCTTTTCCCCCACACCGATAAACTTGACGGGTTTTCCGGTTACGGCCACGATCGACAGGGCCGCGCCGCCGCGCGCATCGCCGTCCATCTTTGTGAGGATAACCCCCTGAAGGTCGAGCCTTTCATTGAACGACTTCGCAATGTTTACGGCATCCTGTCCTGTCATGGCATCGGCGACGAGGAGTATCTCGTTCGGCCGTGCCTCTTTCTTCAGGCCCTCCAGCTCGGCCATCAGCTCTTCATCAATATGGAGTCTGCCTGCTGTGTCGAGTATTAAAATGTCCCTCCCCTCGAGGTTTGCCTTTTTCAGTGCCTCAGGGAAGATCGTCAGGGGATTGTCGCCCGGACGGGTTGCATAGACGGGAACGTCTATCTGTGAGCCGAGGGACCTGAGCTGGTCGATGGCAGCGGGCCTGCCGGTGTCCAGGGCCACGAGCATGGGCCTCCTGCCGTCTCTTTTGAAATTATTGGCAAGTTTGGCCGCTGTTGTGGTCTTGCCTGAGCCGTGAAGGCCGACAAGCATGATAACCGTGGGCGGATTGGGAGCAAGGTTGATCCTGCTCTGCCCGCCGCCCATAAGGGCGGTGAGTTCATCGTTTACGATCTTTACGACCTGCTGGCCCGGTGTGATGCTCTCTATAACCTCTTTGCCTACAGCCCTCGCCCTGACCTTTTCGACAAAATCCTTGACTACCTTGAAATTGACGTCAGCCTCGAGCAGGGCCATCCTGACCTCTTTGAGCGCGGCAATGACGTCCTCTTCCTTCAGGAGTCCGCGGCCCTTCAGTTTCCTGAAGATGCCGTCCAGTCTTTCTGACAGTGATTCAAACATATTCCATACTACCAGCCGCCGGTTGTAAGCTGCCGGCCCTTTCTTTAATTAAACATCAATTAACCGCCTGCGGGCAAGGGAGGCTGCCGGAAAAGCTTTATCTGCGATACCTTCAGGGAATACTCCGCACAGCATATTGACGTCTTTTGGAATTTCGCTCTCCGTTACTTCCTGCAATAAAGACTTATTTCCAATATCCCATCGCTTTATAAAGGTTTT
>JAADFS010000085.1 GCA_013152795.1 Deferribacteres bacterium | reverse complement strand
TCGCTCAGGTTTGCAGGTGACCTCTATGTCCTCTTCGGGCTTTCGTCTTTTGTCTTCTTCTACGGGGGCTACCCGTTCCTGAAGGGCCTCTTTAACGAGCTCAGGAACCTCAAGCCCGGGATGATGACCCTGATAGCCATAGCCATCACAACCGCATATGTCTACAGCAGCGTGGTTGTCTTCGGCCTGGAGGGCAAGGTCTTTTTCTGGGAGCTGGCCACGCTGATCGATATCATGCTCCTGGGGCACTGGATAGAGATGAAGTCCATAATGGGTGCATCGCGCGCGCTCGAGGAGCTTGCAAAGTTGATGCCTTCGGAGGCGCACAAAATCATGCCCGACGGCAGTGTGCAGGATGTGGCCCTGGATAAACTACGTACCGGTGACAGGGTACTGGTGAAGCCCGGTGAGAAGATACCGGCTGACGGCGATGTTGTTGCCGGAGGCTCATCCGTAAATGAGGCCATGCTCACAGGGGAATCAATGCCCGTCTCCAAAAAAGCGGGTGACAGGGTGATAGGCGGCTCCATAAACGGTGAAGGCTCGATCACGGTCGAGATCAAAAAGACGGGCAGGGATTCATTTCTCTCCCAGGTGATAGAGCTCGTAAAAGAGGCCCAGGAGAGCAAGTCCAAGACCCAGGACCTCGCAAACCGCGCGGCCCTGTGGCTTACAATAATAGCACTTGGAGGCGGGGCGATAACACTCTTTGTGTGGCTGGTCCTGATGAACAGGGACTTTGCATTTGCCCTTGAAAGAACGGTCACCGTCATGGTCATCGCCTGCCCGCATGCACTGGGGCTTGCCGTGCCCCTCGTGGTCGCCGTCTCCACGGCGCTCTCTGCAAGCAACGGCCTCCTGATAAGGAACCGTTCAGCCTTTGAGAAGGCCAGGAACATACAGGCCATCATATTCGACAAGACCGGCACCCTTACCGAGGGCCGTTTCGGCGTCACCGATACCGTCGTGTTTAAGGACGGTACGGACGAAAGAGAGCTTATCAAATACGCCGCATCCGTAGAGGCCCATTCAGAGCATCCGATAGCAAAGGGCATAGTCGCCTCATCCCCTGAAACATACCCGGTCGAAGGCTTCAGGGCCATCCCGGGAAAGGGCGCCGAGGGCAGGGTTAACGGCAGGGATATAAAGGTTGTAAGCCCGGGATACCTGAGGGAGAATAATATCAGGGCCGAGGACGAGAGGATAGAGAGACTGGCGTCACAGGGCAAGACGGTTGTCTTCGTGATGATCGACGGGGACCTGAAGGGCGCCGTGGCACTGGCCGACATTATAAGGCCGGAGTCCAAAGAGGCGATCTCCCTGCTCAGGGGCATGGGTATACAGTGCATGATGCTTACGGGCGACAACCGGCAGGTAGCCGCGTGGGTAGCCGGGGAACTGCAGCTTGACGACTATTTTGCCGAGGTGCTGCCTCATGAGAAATCGGCAAAGGTAAAGGAGGTGCAGGCAAGAAACCTGGTGGTTGCAATGACCGGCGACGGTGTGAACGACGCTCCGGCCCTTGCGCAGGCCGATGTGGGTATTGCCATCGGCGCGGGCACGGACGTGGCGGTGGAGACAGCGGACATCATACTCGTCAGGAGCAACCCGCTTGATGCAGTGGCCATACTCGGCCTTGCACGTGCCACGTATAAGAAGATGATACAGAACCTTGCGTGGGCTACGGGATACAACGCCTTTGCCATCCCCCTTGCAGCAGGTGTGCTTTACAAGGCGGGGATACTGCTCACCCCGGCGATGGGGGCGGTGCTGATGTCGCTGAGCACCGTGATAGTGGCCATCAATGCAAGGTTTCTGAAGGTTGAAAAAAGATAGATAAAGCCTTTCCGGCAGGCTCTCTTGCCCTGCCGGCGATATTTTACTTATGTTGCATAAACGGGCAGGGGAGTCTGCCGGAAAACCTTTATAAAGCGATAGGATATCGGAAATATGTTCTTGTTGCAGGAAATAACGGAAAGTGAAGTTCCAAAAGACGTCGATATGCCGTGCGGCATATTTCCTGAAGGAATCGCAGATAAAGCTTTCCCGGCAGACTCCCCTGCCCCGCCGCCGGTATTTTTTATCTACTGTAAGGGTTATGCAAACTGCAAGTACAAGTAAAGGAGGGTATTATGGGCTACACGGTTGTCGCACTGGAGGATAAGATACTGGATATGTATCCCGAAATAAGGGAACACGGGATATCCGTCAGCATTAATTTCAATGAGGAAGAAAACGCTTATATCGTGAAATTCAAAAAAGGCGGGCACGAGCTTACAACACGCCTTGAGAAAAAAGACGCTGATGAATGCATGGACGGGGTCAAATGCGTTCATCTCGGCATTCAAGTGGGTGAATTCATCAAGAACTTTGAAGAAATGAAATAAACCATTTTTATGCCACTATGAGGTCATGAATGGCAGTCGGCGCAGCTTGCCCCCTGGCCGGCCGTGCAGAGAAAGCATAAAGGGCTCGTTGCAATTTCCCTGTTGTTCAGCAGCGCGTAATCAAAGTTGTCCACATGCGTGCTTTCACATTTTACAGGCAGGCCTGCAGCCACATAAAAGTCACAGTCGAAAAACCGCCCGTCCGGCGCAACACTTACCACCCCGCGGCACGGGAGCGTACCTATTGTATCCGGATTGAAGTTGTCCTGCAGGAGCTGCATATATTCCGTATACTCCGTATCCGTGAGGAGCCTCCTGAACCTGCCGACAGGCATGTTTATAAATATAATCAGATGATTAAAGACGATGCCGTGCATCTCTTTCAGGTTCGTCTGAAACTCCTCTATCAATATATTCTTGTCCCGGGCTAACTCCGGCCCCACAGGCGCATGCACAAGGGCGATTTTCAGGCCCGAGCCTTCCTCCCCGTAACCGAGCTCATTGAGTCGCTTCAGTGCGCGGACCGACTTTGCATATGTCCCCTTTCCCCGCACCATATCCACCTTTTCTTCATCATAGTGAGGCAGTGAGGCCAGTATCTTCACCCTGTTTGCGGCAAGGAATTCCGGCATGTCCTGCATGCCGGGCTCTGTATATACCACCAGGTCCGATACAGTCGCCACTGTCTTGCCCATGTCAACGGCTGAACTGACAAGGTATTTGAAATACGGTGTTATTTCAGGTGAGCCGCCGGTTATCTCCAGCAGGCTTATTTCATCATGTTCCTTCAGAATGGTCAGGAGCTTGTTGACGATCTCAAGCGGCATCTCTTCCGTCCTCTCAGGAGACGAATCCATGTAGCAGTGCCTGCACCTCTGGACGCACCTGTAACCGACATTTGCAACGATCTGGTTAACCCACCGGACTTTCAGGGGATAGAGCCCGTTTTCCTTCAGCTTCCTGTCGAAAATATTCATGGAATAATCCTCCCTGTTAAATAATCGGGGGGCGTGTCCGTTGTTCGTGACCGTGTAAAAAAGCAGTAAAGACGGATACACCCCTCAACTCAGCACTCTGAATTCTGAACTCTCTTGGGTTGAAGATATTACATCCTGTATTTGCCGATCAGGCCCTGCGGCCTGTAAAGCATCAGCACGATCAGTATGACCCCGTAGATAACCTGGCGCATCTGGGCCGCAATGCTGGACGGCAGGCCCACGAACCTGAGAACCTCTGGAAGCAGTATCATGAACAGGGCACCGACGATGGAGCCGCCGAGGCTTCCAAGACCGCCCAGGATGATAATCGCGAGTATGAAGATCGACTCCCTAAGCATGAATATCGACGGGCCGATAAACGTCAGGTATGAAGCATACAGGGAGCCGGCGACAGCCGCCATCATGGCGACCATCACAAAGATTGCGAGCTTGTAGTATGTGGTATTGTATCCGAAAACCCTTATGGCCTTTTCATCCTCCCTGATCGCCTTCAGCACCCTGCCGAAGGAGGACCTGACGATAAAGCGGGATGCAAGAAACACAAGCCCGAGGGCTGATAGAGACAGTATGAGAAAGCTCTCGCCCGATGAAAAAACAAAGTTCATCACAGACGGCCTCCCGATCCCCGGGATTCCGAATGGCCCCCTTGTCAGTTCCTGCCAGTTCAGAAACACCGCATACACGATCACGCCGAAGCCCAGTGACACAATGGCATAATAGTCATCGCTGAACCTGCTTAACACTATCCCGGAAACCAGGCTTATAATAACCGCGATCATTACCCCCACGGCCACCGAAACAAAAAAGTCCATTCCCCTTACTGTCAGAAGCAGCGCGGTGGTGTAAGCGCCGATCCCGTAAAAGACCGCATGGGTCATGGAAAAAAGGCCTGTGTAACCCACTATGAGGTTCAGGCTCAGGCCGAGAATCGAGTAAATGGCGAATAAGATCGCAATGTGAATCAGGTAGCCCATAATAAAAACGCCCGCTCACTCACCCATTACAACATGCTCGCCGTTTTTAATCATCTTCAACTGCACGCCGGACAACACTATGCCGTCGTCGCCGACAACCAGGTTACCCAGTGCACCGGGAAAGTTCTTTATCTTCCTCAGTTCCTTTGAAATCTCGGCAGTGGGCGGCTTCCCCGGCAACCCGGCCCCCGCCTTTTCCACGGCGGTGACGATAAGATTGACTATGTCATATGCATTGGCTGCAGCCACAGGGGGCTTGTCATGGTATTTCTGCTTGTAGGCATCCGTAAAGTCACTGGTAGGCGACATGGCGCTTACATACCAGTACCCCTCGAACAGATCCGTCTCCTTTGTGGCCTCAAATGATTCAATGGACGTCATAGGCGTGTCGATACCCGCCTCTTTTATCTGCTTTGCCAGTATCTCCAGCTCAGGGGTCTGTGCCAGGAGCAGGTAAATATCGGGGTTGGTCTTTTTTGCCTTGAGGATTAACTCCCGGAAGTCCTTTGTACCGTCCTGGAAGGTCTGGTCGCTTACCAGCTTTATGCCCGCGCTTCTGCGCCTCTTGTTGAAATCATCCATGTATACCGCCCAGCCCTCAAAGGATACCGTCCTGAAAACGCCGACTCTCTTGATACCCCTTCTCTGAAGCTCCTCTACAAGAACCCTGTTCAGTTCCTTTGACGGAGCCCAGTGAAGGAAATTATTGTCACCTTCCGCCAGCCACGGCTGAATCGAGATCGAAAAATGGATTATATCGTTTTTTGTCGCAAGGGGGGAGATGATGGGCCCGCCGTGGCCGACGGATACAATGGCGTCAACCTTGTCAATGCTGATAAGTTTGTGGGCCGCGCCTGCCGCCACCTTGGGGTCAAACTGGCTGTCCTCGAATATGAACTCATAATTGTATTTCGTATCCCCGAGCCTGTCCTTTGCCAGGAGCATCGCGTTTTTCATCCCCACCCCGACAAATCCGACGTTTCCCGTAAGCGGGGCACTCACCCCTATCTTGAACGTCTCTTTCGGGCCTGCCTTCTCACAGCCTGAGACTATAAGCCCTGATAGAATGATTACTGCCGCGGCGATTATGCCGGTCAATTTCTTTCCAGTCCGTTTCATAAAATCCTCCTCTCTTTACCTTACAGTGGTATAAAAATTATGCAACACTGTGTTCAAGTTCCGGGACATCCCCGCAGCTCTGCCCTATTCCAACCGTGCACGTAAAACACTGCTGCGTTGTCGCTATCTCGCGCCTGCTCAGCATCCCGTAGTCGAATTCATCTATGCTCAAGTCCCCGTTTTTCAGCGGCACCCCCAGCATCTGGGCGCAATCACAGTCAAAGAGCCTCCCCTCGGGTGAAACGCTGATCAGGTATGAACACATCAGGGTTTTAACCGTTTCAGGATTGTATTTCTCCCGGAGTTCTCTCATATACGCATCTTTTTCCTCACGGGATAGTGATTTCCCCAGGCGGCCTGCAGGAATGTTGGTGAGGGCATAGAGATGATTGAAGGTTATACCATGCATCTGCATGAGGTTGTCCTTGAAAGCCTTCTCCAGCATCTGCTGGTCCGGGGCCAGAGACGTCCCCGCGGGGTTGAACAGTATGTCCAGTTCAAGGGCCGTTCCCTCGCGCCCGTAGCCGAGCTCATTCAGCATCTTCAATGCAGCGACTGCCTTTTTGTAGGTCCCCTGTCCACGCTGCCTGTCCACAACCTCCTCTGTGTAATGGGGCAGGGAGGCGAGAATCTTGACCTGGTTTTCTGCAAGAAACCGCGGGATATCTTCCATGCCCGGTTCAAAATATACCGCCAGGTTGGAAGGAACCTTGACGTCCTTGCCCAGCTCAAGGGCGGACTTTACGATATACCTGAAATGCGGGCTTAATTCAGGCGCTCCACCCATCACCTCAAGCAGTGTGATTTCAGGATTTTCCCTCAGGACATCAAGCACCTTGTTCACAGTCTCCAGGGACATCTCTTCCGTCCTCTCGGGCGACGCCTCCACAAAGCAGTGGCTGCACCGGAGATTGCACCTGTTGCCCAGGTTCACTACAAGGGTGCTGATCTCCTTGGCTCTCAGGGGATAATGACCGCCCTCCATCAACTTCAGGTCAAAAGCAAAGCATTCATGACAAACCTCCTTGGTTCGGATCGGTTACACGTGCCCTGCCGGCACAGCATAAAAAAAGCCCGACCGATCAGCAGTATTGCCGATCAATCGGGCCTTAATGACCTGTGACCCCTTGCGGAATGCCCGCACTAACCGCGGTACAGTCTGCTCAAAGGGGAATTTGACAGGGTTAAAGTAACCTACCCTTAATTATACTTAATTGTATATCAATATTTCCACATATTTTTTACCTGTTGCCGCCCCTATCATGTCCGGCGGACTTTTACGGGAGACTGGCTTGCCCGTTTATACAACATTTAAAGATTATTAACATGTTTTATCGCCTTAGCAATATTTTTTATTTGACACGCCGTAAGATTTAAGATTAATGATATTTAAATACAACCTCCATCAGACGAGGTGGCTACGGAAAACTCAGGGGATGTTTCAATTTTACCAGGCAAGAGTCACACCGTTTTCATTTTTCCGGCGGATGTCGAATTCTGCCCTTGACAGTGATGATACAATTTATAGTAAGGGACTATATTCTGTTACCTCAATCAGGATTTACAGCAAACAGGTCAGATTAACCGTTAAACCTACTGTCGCATAATAAAGGGGGGAGACCCCGTCCTGACGGCGATACTTTTATACAATTTGCAGTACTGATTCCGGATATCAGAAAAGGAGGTGTTGTCAATGGCAGAGAAGAAAAAAAAGAAGCCCGGCGAATCCACCATGTCTGAGGCCCCCGGTGATGAAGATATGATAAAGGTACTCGTGGACCTGCGGGTGCCTAAGGGGCAGGCCGCGGCTCAGAACTTCAGCATCGCGGAGGGGTTGAGCGCAACCGGTTTTCAGCTTGACACCGGTTACGAGCCGGTTCCGGGTGCGGTTTCAGATACAAAACTCGCAATGGAGCTTGAGGCATCGCAGCAGGAGATTGTTACTGTACGCGGCAAAATCGACAGGAAAAAGAGAAAGGAACTCGAATCCAGGGAGAATGTTGTCAGGGTATGGGACGATACGGAAATTGCGCCTTTTGGAATGCAACCGGAACTGGAAACCTTTGTCGAATCAGGCATGTCAACCGGTAACTGTCCCATTCCACCGTGCGATTGTGATCAGGGGACCGCGTCATGCTCAAAAGGGAGCATACAGGACGTTGCAAGATACCTTGGTGTTGATAAGATATGGGCAGGGGGCCGCAGAGGACAGGGCATTGTCATCGGCATCGTGGACGGCGGAATAACCGCGGCAGGCCGTCCCATCAGCCGGAATGACACGGATCATCCGAAATGGCCCGGCAAACTGGTCAGCCGTGTTATCGGGGGCTGGCCGGCCAATGACTGGGGCACAACCGGCGCAGCATGGGGCTGGCACGGCAACATGACCGCCACCGACGCCCTCGGCATGGCGCCGCTGGCGCAGATTTACGACATCAGGATTTCAAACGGCAACACCATCTCCAATGCGCTTGCTGGCTTTCAGTGGGCCATAAACCAATACCGGGCAAACGGAACACCGCACATCCTTTCCAATAGCTGGGGTATATACCAGAAAAGCTGGGACCCCGCATATGCGACTAACCCGGACCATCCGTTCACGCGCAAGGTTGTTGAGGCGATCAACGAAGGGATTATAGTGCTTTTTGCCGCGGGAAACTGCGGCGAAGGCTGTCCGAGCGGAAGATGCGGAAGCGATACAGGCCCAGGCCAATGGGGGGCAAATGGTCATCCCCGTGTCATGACCGTGGGAGCCGCCAACATCCAGGGAAGGCTGATAGGCTACAGCAGCCAGGGACCGGCGGCGCTTGACCCGCACAAGCCGGACTTCTGTTCAATAAGCCATTTCACGGGATACTTCAATTGTGATACAGGGACTTCGGCGGCCTGCCCTGTTGCAGCGGGGGTGGTGGCTCTCCTGAAACAGTGCAAGCCGTCACTTACACAGGATGCAATAAAGCAGGCACTGAAAAATACCGCCTTAAACATCGGAGCCGCCGGATGGGACCAGCATTCCGGCTCGGGAATTATACAGGCCAAGGCTGCCTTTGACAGGCTCTGCAGGGTACGGGTACCTGTTGACCGCTGCCGCAGGTACCGTATGCTCGCCGTGCGCTACAGGCTGCTTTATTTCATGACACGCAAGCGCCGTTACCTGTGCGCATACTACCGTTACATGGCATTATACTTCCTCTGCAGGTACCGCTCAACGCGTAACAGGCGATACCTGCTTTTTTACAGACGGTATATCCTGCTTTTTTCACGCAGGTGCGGATAATTCCCGAAAAGGCGGGGGAGGAGAAAAATGAGCCATAACGATTTATCAGCTCAGGACATGGAAAAAATAGCCGCTGATTTTGACAGTTCAATCAGGGCGTATGAGGAATATTACCGGCAGCAGGAGAGTGTATATTGCGGCAGCAGCCCGGAATACTCGCAGGAGTATCAGGGATATAACGTATCTCCTCATATTCAGGAATTATCGTATATCTATGATCAGGCGCTTTCCGAATATGAGGAAACCCTCGACTCAATAGAACAGTCGCTGGACGACTTTAACGAAGCAATTTCGTATATTGACAGCCTGGAACAAAAACAACAGGAACAATATATCAGGGAATGGGAAGAATACCTGAGGGACACCCTTGATACAGCCAGGCAGTTAGCCGGCTCTCTTGAAGAGACCATACGGAATATCTCCGGAGAGATTCAGGGCTGACTGTGGAGGAAGAGAGTGCGAAGTTCCAAGTTCAGGATCGAGGAGGGGTATCCGTTTTATTGTTTTTTACACGGTCACGAACAACGGACACGCCCCACGATTATTCAATGCCATTTAAAGGCTTAGCCTTTAAAATTATCACCAGCAAATTCAGGAAGAAGGGGGGTGTGATTCTAAGGTACACTTAATCAACCACGTGAGAAAGGAGGGAAACCATGAGTTGCGGTTCAGAAGGGAAACCTGAAAAAGACTGTCAAAGCCCGGAAGAAGAGGCCTATTACCAGGGTTATGAAGACGCCATGGCCGGTTACGGGGAATCTTCAGCCGGTGAGGAAGCCGCCTACGGCGAGGAGGAGATGACCCCCGAGGAAGAGGCATACTACCAGGGACTGGCCGATGCAGAGGCTGAATTGGCTGCTGAGGAAGCCGCCTACGGCGAGGAGGAGATGACCCCCGAGGAAGAGGCATACTAC
>JAADFS010000084.1 GCA_013152795.1 Deferribacteres bacterium | reverse complement strand
ATTGATTCCGGAACTCAGATACAATGAACAGGGCCTTATACCCGCTATAGTGCAGGAGATAAACACCGGTGAGGTCCTGATGCTGGCGTACATGAATGAAACCTCCCTGAAAAAGACCATTGAAACAGGCAGAACACATTTCTGGAGCAGGTCGAGACAGAAACTCTGGATGAAGGGCGAGACCTCGGGCAATGTCCAGAATGTGAGGGAGATTCTCTATGACTGCGATGAAGACACGCTCCTTGTAAGGGTTGAGCAGGCAGGGGAGGGGGCCTGCCATACAGGCAACAGGACGTGTTTTTACAGGAGCCTGCATAAAGCTTAATGTTGCATAAACGGGCAGGAGAGTTGCGAGTTGCGAGTTGCGGGTTCAACGGCTATAAGGCGATGGGATTTTAACATAATAGGGTGCAGGGTGCAGTTGTCAGGGTGCAGAAAGAAGTCCTGCTTCCCCTCCCCCTTGACGGGGGAGGGTCAGGGAGGGGGTGACTCTGTTACCACTGAAGGAATCGCAGATAAAGCTTTTCCGGCAGCCTCCCTTGCCCGCAGGCGATATTTTTTTATGCCACTGTAAGGTTAAGTTAAGGGGAGGTTGGGAGGGGTTACTTTAATAAGGAGGCCGGTGGATGAGGCTGGGGGAAAGAGGCGAAGGGCTTGCCGCGGAGTTTCTTAAAAAGAAAAACTACAGGATAATCAGGCAGAACTACAGGACACCCGTCGGCGAGATCGACATTATCGCGCAGGACGGCCCGACACTTGTTTTTATAGAGGTGAAGACAAGGGAGAGCCTGGGATACGGGCAGCCGTTTGAAGCGGTAAACACATTCAAGATGCGCAGGATTGCAAAGGCCGCCACGCTGTACCTGAAAAGGCTCAGAGACATACCGCCGTGCAGGTTTGACATTGTCAGCGTTTATTACGGGCGGGGCAGGCCGGAGTTCGAGCTGATCAGGGATGCATTTGAGATGTAGACCTTAATGTTGCATGAACAGGCGGTATTTTTTTCTCTTGTGTTTTTGTTATACTATCTACCCTGAATGCGGGCCGCTAGCTCAGCTGGTAGAGCAACGCCCTTTTAAGGCGTGGGTCGAAGGTTCGAATCCTTCGCGGCTCACCATCCTGTCCCCATCGTCTAGTCTGGCCTAGGACATCGCCCTTTCAAGGCGGTAACAGGGGTTCAAATCCCCTTGGGGACGCCAGCACTCATACGGAATCCCTCCGGCATCACCGGAGGGATTTTTTATTTTATGGGAACCTGAAGAATCCCCGACCCCCCGGAACGACATCCCCCCCGGGCTGCCTGGATGTTGAAAAAATCAGACAAAATGTCTCAGAAATAATACATCGGGAAAATCCCCGGGCCGGATATGACCGCCTCAAAGTGACATTTTTTTGCCCCTCTGTCAAAATTCGTCAGGGAAATCAACGGCTGTTCTGAAAATTGTTTTTTAAATTAAGTGGTTAGTGCCTGGCAAGGAAATTGCTTATTCAATAATTAGAACAGGAGCAGAAAATGGTGGCCCTGACGAAAAAGGAAATACTTGATGAACTCAGAAAACTGGGGATAGAAAGCCCCGCTGAGCTCAAGGCATTCCTGAAGGATTACAAGGCTTACTACTGCCTCCTGTCCACGGACAACTTCATGGACCGCCGCGAGAAACAGGCCTGCCTGCAGAGGTTAATCTCCTTTCTGAAGTGTAAAAAAGATTCTGTGATACCTTAGGCTTGACAGGAGCATGGCCCCTCCAAAGCCGATGTATATGATCGCCAGATAGGGTTTGGGCAGCGAGGAGTGCCTCAGCGTTATACCGAGTGCTACCATTATTATGATTATCAGGTAGCTTTTCCACGGTTGAAACCCGAAGATGCACACCTTACCCTTTTTCGCCATTATGCGGGCGATATTCTTGTCAACCAGCCTCAGGAATCCGAAGTGATGTATCAGGAGCGCGAGAATTATACCTGCCGAGCCCAGCCACGCGGCCCTTTGAACGGCGGTGTGAGAGAGCCATTTAACCGCAAGGGCGTTGAGTATCACCCCGACAAGGCTCCACACGATTCCGGACAGTGCAATCAGAATCAGAAACCTCTTGTCCACCGCAGGGTCGTATTTTCTGATATCATAGTTCATCCTGCTTTAACCCCGGTCCTCCGGGATCCGGCTTACCCCCCTTCCTTTTTCACGAAAAGACTTTGAACAGCAGAAAGGTGACGCTTATGCCCAGCAGTGCGCCGAGGACGACCTCCCATGGATTGTGTATGCCGGTGCTCACCCTGCTCTGTGCTATGAGTATCGCCATGACAAGCACGAGCAGGGAGGGCATGAAGCTTTCGCTGAGAAAGACAACAGCGATCCATATGGAAAATGATACCGCTGCATGGCCGCTGGGCATACCGCCCCTGAGAGGGTCACCCCTTCCGAAGAAGGCCTTTGTTATCACCACGAGTATCAGCACCACCACGAGGGCGACGACGGCTATGTCGGCCTCCGTGTGTTTTGCCACCTTAAGGCCGCTGTAGAAAAAGTTCTTGAGCGGCTCGAAGAGTATCAGGTATCCGATAATGGCCGCGCCCAGCGCGGTTATAAGCACCGCGCCCGCGGCAATGTCTTTGATCTGCTTTGCCCTTGTATCGTATTCCTTGAAGAGGATGTCTATGATCGCCTCAATGGCGGTGTTCAGCATTTCCACTGAAAGCACTATTATGGAGAGAATGATTAAAACCGCAAACTTGGACCAGCTCAGGCCGAGGATGAAGGCGATAATGAGAATGAATATCGCCGCAAGAAAATGATAGCGCATATGGCGCTGTGTCTTTGTGGCAAACAGTATGCCCTCAATGGCGTTATTTGCGCTTTGTATCCATTTCCTTAAGGGCAATGAAAATCTCCTCTTCTTTCTTCCTCATTTTCCGTGCCCTGTAGGCCGAGCCCTCATGGTCGTATCCGTACAGGTGCAGTATGCCGTGAATCAGCAGGCGGTAAATCTCCTCGTACACGCCGGTGCCGTTGCGCCTTGCGCGGGATTCAGCCATTGGTACGTTTACGGCCACGTCCCCGAGCACCCTGCCGGCGCCTTTCAGTTTAACAGGAATGCCGGCTTCAAAGGAAAGCACGTCCGTGGTTTTTTTTATGCCCCTGTAGGAACTGTTCAGTTGCAGCATCTTCCTGTCACCCGCAAGCAGGATGCTCAGCTCTGCTCCGGCATCTCCTGTGTCTTCTATGATTGAAATGATTCGACGGGCTGCTCTTGTTATCTTTGTCTTATTTAATGGTAGACGTCTTTGCTGGTTTTTTATCAATATCTTCATCTTTTATTTCAAAGCCGGGATAATTGATGCGCTTGTGGTACATGCTGCTCAGGAGATAAACAAAGTGGGTCTTGATCTCGCGTATGTCTTTCAGTGTCAGCTCGCAGTTGTCCAACTGGCCGTCGAGGAAACAGTGGTTGATGATCTTGTCAACCAGCAAGGACACCCTTGCAGGGGATGTGTCGGTCAGAACCCTTGAGGCGGCCTCGACCGCGTCGGCCATGAGCACCAGGGCCGCAACGCGGCTCTGCGGCTTGGGGCCGGGATACCTGAAGTCCTCTTCCGTAAGGGGGGTCAGGTTGTCGTGGAGTTCCTTTGCCTTCTGGTAGAAAAAGGTTTGCACGGATGTGCCGTGGTGCTGCTGGATGATGTCTATTATCACCTGCGGCAGTTTGTACTTCTTGGCAAGCTCAACCCCTTCCTTTACATGCGACAGCAGGATGAGGCTGCTCATGCGCGGCGCCAGCTTGTCATGCTTGCTTACAGAGGCCATCTGGTTTTCTATGAAGTAATCGGGCATCTTGATCTTGCCGATGTCATGGTAATAGGCGCTCACCCTTGCCAGGAGGGGATTGACCCCGGCGGCCTCGGCAGCGGCCTCGGCCAGGTTGCCGACTATGATGCTGTGGTGGTATGTGCCGGGCGCCTCGATCAGAAGCTCGCGCATCAGCGGCTGGTTGAGGTCGAGCAGCTCAAGGAGGCTGATGTCCGTGGTCACGTTGAACAGGTACTCGAAGAGCGGCAGAAGGGCGGATACGAGTGTCGCAACGAGGATGCCGCTGAAAAGGGCTGCGCCGCATATTGCAATGACCTCGAGGTAAAACAGTTCCCCCCTGAAAATGGTTATGGTCACCGCTGTAAGCATACCCACCGCGCTTACGGAAAGTCCGGCCCTCCATATGGCCGAGCGTTTCTTGCACCTTATGACGCCGAAGGCGGCGGTGAGGCCGGATGCGAACACATAGACGGGATAAAGCGGGTTGTTGAGCCAAAGGCCTGCAATAAAACTCGTTATCACCGTAAACAGTATGGCGGTATGGATGTCTATCAGGAGGGCCGCAAGCATCGAACCCGTTGCAAGCGGAATTGCATAGACAAGGAGGAACGGGTCAATGGTGCCCAGCCATGTTGTAAAGCCTTCAAGCACGAAGTACAGGCCGTGTCCGATCAGGAGATTGCCCGACAGGAGTATCCCCGTCAGTATCATGAGCTTGTAGTCATTCCTGATCTGGGGCTTGTACCGCACGAAGTCTTTGTAGAGTATGACCAGCAGCAGCGCTATTATAAGGGCGGCGCCGGTCGTTGTTTCCACGGAGAAGGCGCTGTTCCAGGCTATTGAGGCGGTCAGGAGTGCGGTGAATAATACGAGCAGCAATGTCTTGATGAGGTCTTCCCTGGCCAGCCGGAACTGCTCTTTTTTCTTGTTCTTGGGCTTAACGTTTTTCATTGCTTGTTCTTACGGCTTTTTTCGAACTTTTCATAAGCCTTTATTATCTCCTGCACAAGCTTGTGCCTTACCACATCCTTCTCGGAGAAGTAAACGAAGCAGAGCTGTTTTATACCCTTCAGCAGTTGTTCTATTTCCTTAAGCCCCGATGTCTTGCCGGGCGGCAGGTCGATCTGCGTGGTGTCGCCTGTAATCACGGTCTTTGAATTGAACCCGAGCCTCGTCAGGTACATCTTCATCTGCTCGGAAGTCGTGTTCTGCGCCTCATCAAGTATTATAAAGGAATCATTCAGGGTCCGGCCCCGCATAAATGCAAGCGGGGCTATCTCTATGATACCCTTGTCGATGAGCCGGTTGACCTTTTCGGCATCCATCATGTCGAACAGGGCGTCATAGAGCGGCCTGAGATAGGGATTGACTTTTTCGTAGAGGGTGCCGGGAAGGAAGCCGAGGCTCTCGCCCGCCTCCACGGCAGGCCTTGCCAGGATGATCCTGCTGACCTGTTTTTTAAGCAGGGCGTTTATGGCCATTGCCATTGCAAGATAGGTTTTACCGGTCCCGGCAGGGCCGATACCTATGACCATATCGTATTTTTTTATGGCCTCGATATACTTCTTCTGTGTCTCTGACCTCGGAACTATGAACTTCTTCTTTGACGGCACGGGAATGTTGTAGGAGAAGAGTTCTTTCAGTTGCGAGGAGCCGTCTCCGGAGGACTGCTTTTTGCGGCCGGCATGTGTGAAGTTCTGCAGGGCGTATCTTATATCTTCAGGGCTTATGTTGAAGCCGTCCGTGTTTATCGAGTAAAACTCCCTGATGAACTTCTCGGCGCTGCTGACGGCCTCCTTGTCACCGTGGAGAAACACCTTGCTTCCCCTCATCGATGCCTTGATGCCGAGGACATCTTCCATAGCCTTCAGAGCTGTATCAAGTCTTCCGTATACGGCTGAAAGATTTTTTTCCGCGCCTAAGTCCAGCTCGTGCCTAACCGTATGCATTCTCCTTTTCCGGTCAATGGGAAGCGGGAAGTGTCCCGATGAAATCATCGTTTCCCGCGCTCATGTCTTAACTATAATTCAACCATATAAATAAAGCAAGTAAAATTGCAAGCGCCCCCGCCCCGCCGGGAGGCCCTAAATTATCAGCATGGCATCGCCGTATGAAAAGAATCTGTACCCCCTTTTTACTGATTCCGAGTAGGCCTTTTTCAACAGGTCAAGCCCCGAGAAGGCGGCTGCCAGCATCATGGGGGTTGACCTGGGAAGGTGAAAATTCGTGATGAGGGCATCCACAATCCGGAACCTGTATCCCGGGTATATGAAAATCGACGCACTGCCCCGGCCCGGCCTGACCCCGGTGCCGGCTGCACACGACTCAAGCGCTCTTGTGACGGTTGTCCCTGTGGCGATAACCCTTCTTCCCTCTGTCTTGGCGGAGTTTACGGCGTCGGATGTGGAGGCCGGGATTTCAAACTCCTCTTCATCCATTTTGTGCTCCCTGATGTGCTCAGCAGTGACAGGCCTGAATGTGCCGCGCCCCACGTGGAGGGTGATCGTTTTGATTTCAACGCCCCTCTCCCGGAGAGTATGCAGGAGCTCCTCCGTAAAGTGCAGACCGGCGGTGGGAGCTGCAACCGCACCGTCTTTTTTTGCATAAACTGTCTGATACTGCTCCGCGTCCGCCCGGACCGCGGGCCTTTTTATATAAGGCGGCAGGGGCATTACGCCGATGCCGCCCAGGAAATCCCTGATGTCGGCATCGCCTCTTTCATACCTGACTGAACCGAGATCGAAAGTGACCCGTGCCGTCTCTGCATTTATCCGGCGTACGCCTGCAGTGATGCCGTGCGGCAGTATGACACTGCCTTCATGAAGCCCTTTGACCAGGGCCTCCCACGTGTTTTTACCGAGTTCCCTGAGGAGCGTGATTTCGGCCCTCCCGCCCGAGGGCTTGGCACCGCAGAGGCGCACCGGCATGACCCTCGTGTCGTTGATGACCAACACGTCGCCCCTGTGCAGGTAGCCGGTGATATCCCTGAACATCCTGTGCTCCATTTCTCCTGTATGCCTGTGGAGGACTAACAGGGCGGAACGGTCGCGTTCTCTGAGTGGATACTGGGCTATCCTGCCTGCCGGCAGGGGGTAATCAAAGTCCGAAAGCCTCATTAATCGGTAGGTGCCGCGCGGCTGTACATACGCCGGTTGTTCGTTAATGTAGTACCCGGGTAGTAATGCATGAGGATTTCCCTGTAGTCTTTGCCTTCCCTGGCCATTGCAAACGCCCCCCACTGGCTCAGGCCCACCCCGTGTCCGTAGCCGCTGCCCGTGAAGATCATGTTTCCGCCCCTTACGGACAGGGAAAAACGGGTGCTCGGCAGCTCGCTGAACCCGAGCAGTTTCCTCAGTTCAGTGGCCCTGATCTCCCTTGAAGGGCCGGGGCCCTTGCGTATCAACCTCAGTGTTCTGACACGCCCCGTGGCGGTATATGAAGATATCTTTATATCCTTCAGGCCGCTTATCCCGAGCCGGCGGGCTATTTCAGCGAGGCTGAACCTTCTCTGCCACGCTGAATAAGGGGCGTTTTTCGTGTTGCAGTCCACGGACTTCAGGTAAGGAAGGCTTTCAGACCATACCTCTTCGGGAATTTCCGTTTTGCCCACGCATGTTGCATGAAAGAACGCCTTTATCGGAAGGCCATTGTAAGTCAGTATTTCACCCTCTGTGGCCTTTACCGCATAGGCGATCAGGGGGTCTGTATTGGCGCCCTTATAGAGCTGGTGGAGCACGCTTGATGTAAGATGGAAATCTTTTCCTGCATTGAGGTTCCTGTAAAAGATCGCGTATGTTCTGGATATAACGGCCTGGGCCTTCAATGCCTCGAGTTCCCAGTCTTTGCCGAGTTCAGAGGCCACGACGCCTTCGACATACCGTTCAAACGGAAGGTGATTGATCACGTAGAGGCCGTTGCTGTCTTTCATGATCCTGAGGCGGCCCGAGTAGAACCGGCCGTTGATAAATACCTTGCCGTTCAGGCTGTCAATGCTCACGGCCTCCTCTGAAGGCAGGTTGTCATAAGGGCTTGCGAGCATCAGGACCTTCATGGTGTCCACGGCCGCGGCAGGCGGCCGGCAGAGGATGACAATCAGTGATAGTATCGTTAAAACTGTATATTTCATTTACGGCTGATAAGATAAAAGATTATGCTCAGTATGATGCTGAGGAGAATGCTCGTTGCAACAGGAAAGTAAAAAGTGAAATTTTTCTTCCGGATCAGAATGTCACCGGGAAGCTTCCCCGGAAACGGAATCCCGCTGTCCCTGAATAAAAGCAACAAGGCGCCTGCAGCGGCGATTATTATACCAATAACAATTAATAATTTCCCTATGTGCTGTATAATATCGGACATTACGGCATACTATTCCGCCTTCTTGCCGATATTTTAATGCAACTGCCGGGTGAAATGGAAGGCTTACCTGAAGTCGATTTTCGTATCAGGATCGTTTATCAGTTTCCTGAAATAATTGATCGTCTCCTTCAGGCCGTCTTCAAGCTTGACCTTCGGCTTCCACTTGAGTTTCTTTTTGGCGAGCCTGATATCCGGCTGCCGCTGGGTGGGGTCATCGTAAGGCAGCGGCTTGAAGACTATCCGTGATTTCGTGCCCGTCAGCTCGATCACCTTTTCAGCAAGCTCAAGTATGGTGAACTCATCCGGATTACCGAGGTTGACCGGCCCGGTGAAATCATCAGGGGTATCCATCAGCTTGATGAATCCGTCGATCAGGTCGTCCACGTAGCAGAAGCTCCTGCTCTGGCTTCCATCGCCGTAGACGGTGATGGGTTTTCCCTGCAGGGCCTGCATTATGAAATTGCTGATGACCCGGCCGTCATTGGGATGCATCCT
>JAADFS010000083.1 GCA_013152795.1 Deferribacteres bacterium | reverse complement strand
CCCGAATCCCTTTCGCCGGGGATCACATATGTCTCAAACCGCTCGCCGTTGTTCATATTGCTGACCATCACCTGCTCGTACGGCCTTATGCCTGTGGCCTCAAGCAGCTTTTCATCAACCGTCAGGCTTCCCTCATAGGCAATGTCGGAATCGGTGACAGTCGCCTGGTGGATTTTAGCCCTCAGCATGCATCTTAACATCACAAACTCCTCTTTACATCCACTAATCAGACTTATACTATCTGATTTTAAAATAACAAATCAATGTGTTTTATTCGATAATCTTGGGCACCCTGTAAAAACTGTCGTCCCTTTCAGGGGCATTCTGCAGGGCGCTGTCGCGGGGCAGGGAAGCCCTTACGTTGTCTTCCCTGAAGATGTTTTTCATGGGGAGCACATGGGCGGTGGGCTCTATGCCGGAGGTATCAAGTTCATTTAATTTATCCATGTATCTGATTATATTGACGACCTGCTGTGAAAAAAGCTCTTTTTCCCTCTCCGTCAGTTTAAGACGCGCAAGCAGTGCAACGTGGTCGATGTCCATCAGATCTTCTCCAGGTTTGCAAATTTCAGGGAAAGCCTCTTTATACCCACGGACGAGAAATTCACCATGACCTTTACATCATCGGTTTCGCCGTAACTGTCCCGCACAACCCCGATGCCCCACTTCGGATGCTTGACCCTTGCGCCTGCGGCAAAGGGGGAGGTGTTCATCAGGCTCAGGGGCATCTTGACCGGGGATGTTGCAATCGCATCCGCCCTCGGCCGTTTCTCGATGCAGTGATAGCATCCCGGCGGTATGTCGGCGAGGAATCTCGAGGGCTGCTGCTCCTGCACAGAGGTGTAGAGCCTGCGCTTTTTGGCCGCGGACATGACAAGCATGTCCTGGGCCCTTGTAATGCCCACATAGAAGAGCCTGCGCTCTTCCTCGAGTTCATCAGGGTCTTTGACTGCGTGGAAGTGCGGCATGAGCCCGTCCTCAATGCCTGCGATGAAGACCACCGGGAATTCAAGTCCCTTGGCGCTGTGGAGCGTCATGAGGGAGACGGCGTCTTCATCATGGGTTTCATCCAGGCCGCTGAACAGCGATGCGGTGTCGAGAAAACTCCTGAGGTCCTTGCCCGCTGCCGACCCTGCCAGTTCCATCAGGTTGGCGGCCCTTTCTTCTCCCGCCCACCTGAGGTAATCCGTTTTCTCAAAAACCATCTTGATAAGCTCCTGCAGGTCCGCATCCCTGCTGGCGATCAGCTCGTCAATAATCTCCACAAACCCGTGCAGCTTGTCCCTCAATGAGGCAGTGTAGCCGTTGCTTGCGACAATATGTTTCATGGTCATGTAAAGGCTCTCTTCCCTTTTGCGCGCCTCGTTTTCCACCCTTGCAACCGTAGTGGCGCCGATCTGCCTCGGGGGGCAGTTGATGATCCTCTTGAGGCTTACGGAATCGTCGGGATTGGCGATGACCTTCAGATAGGAGATAATATCCTTGACCTCTTTTCTCTGGTAGAAACTGGTGCCGCCGAATATGCGGTAGGGCTGGCCGTGTTCCCTCATTGCCTCTTCAATCACGCGGGCCTGCTGGTTCACCCTGTAAAGCACGGCTATATCCTTGTAGGAGTATTTGCCCTTCAGATAAAGCTCCTTGATCGACTGCGCGATATAGCGCGCCTCTTCTTTCTCATTGATCGTCGTGCAGTAATATATCTTCTCGCCCCTGCCCCTGTCGGTCCAGAGCTTCTTGGGCATTCTCTCCTGGCTGCGCGATATCACGCTGTCTGCAATATCAAGTATGTTCTGTGTAGACCTGTAGTTCTGTTCAAGCCTTATAATCTTTGTTTTCCTGAAGTCATTCCGGAACAGGTGAATATTCCTTACTTCAGCGCCCCTGAACTTGTAGATGCTCTGGTCGTCGTCACCGACGACGCAGATGTTTTCGTGCGCTGCTGCAAGGAGCCTCGAAAGCCGGTACTGTGAGGCGTTGGTATCCTGGAATTCATCAATCATTATGTGCGAGAATGCTTCCTGGTATTTTTTCAGAATATCGGGATGCTCTTCACAGAGCCTGACGGTGCACATTATCAGGTCGTCGAAATCAAGTGCGTTGTTTCTCCTTAATTCTTCCTGGTACTGCACGTAGACCCTGGCGAATTTTTCATCAAAGCCGTAGCTGTCTTCATTGGCAAGGAGTTCCTCAGGCCCTACAAGCGACGCCTTGAGGGACGATATCTTCGACAGGATGCCCTTGTACAGGGCCTCGTGGATCTTGAATTCCTTCAGGATTGAACGTATGAGGTTGCCTGAGTCACCGTCGTCATAGATACAGAAATCCTTTCCGTATCCGAGCCTGTCGATGTCCCTTCTGAGTATGCGGGCCGACAGGGAATGGAACGTGCCGATCCACAGGCCGTTTGTGCTCCTGCCGGTGAGTTGCGCGATCCTCGTCTTCATCTCCTCCGCGGCCTTGTTTGTAAAGGTCATGGCAAGGATGGATGAAGGGGAGACCTTGTGGGCCGTGGCAAGATATGCGAATCTGTGGGTGATTACCTTTGTCTTGCCGCTTCCTGCGCCGGCAAGGACAAGCAGAGGCCCCGTGTGGTGGAGCACGGCGTCTTTCTGTTGTTGATTAAGCTCGTTCAGCAATGCGTGTCTGGTCATTCCGCCCCCGTGTTCAGTTGATTCTGTAAATGAAAACAAACTGCGGGAAGAACCTGCAATATAATTACTAAATTATAGTCAGCTAACCCTTAAATATTTATTATATCAGATAAAACCGCATACGGCTACCTGTTTATCATGACATTTCTAATTTTTATAGCCGTGTTATTCAACGGTGACACTCTTTGCAAGGTTTCTGGGCTGGTCCACATTGCATTTTCTCAGGACCGCCATGTGATAGGCCAGCAGGTGAAGGGGAATCGTAAAGATGATCGGGGTGAGATAATAGTTTGTCCTGGGCATCAATACTACATGCGATGCGCGGGAGAGAACCTTGCTGTTGCCCTCTGATGCAACCGCAATGACCTTGCCGCCCCTCGTTTTGACCTCTTCCATGTTTGAGATTATCTTCTCAAGCACACTGTCCTCAGGTGCCAGGGCAAGTACGGGCATGTTGTTGTCAATAAGCGCTATGGGGCCGTGCTTCATCTCCCCTGCGGGATAGCCTTCGGCGTGTATGTATGAAATCTCCTTCAGCTTCAGGGCGCCTTCAAGGGCTATGGGATAATTTATGCCCCTGCCGAGATACAGGAAGTCCCTTACATGCCGGAACTTCTTTGCTATTTTCAGGACCGTATCATTAACGCGCAGGGCCTCTTCGACCTTTTCAGGCAACTGAAGGAGGTCGGTGAACAGCTCCCTGACGGCGCCGGCCGTGAGCGCCCCCCTGACCTTTGCAAGGGCGATAGAGAAAAGGTAAAGCGCTGTAAGCTGGGTCGTAAAGGCCTTTGTTGATGCAACGCCGATCTCGGGTCCGGAGTGTGTGAAAAACACCCCGTCGGCTTCCCTCGGGGAAGTGCTGCCTATTACATTGCAGATGCTGAGCACCTTGGCGCCGAGCCTTTTGGCCTCCCTCTGAGCGGCCAGTGTATCCGCCGTCTCGCCGGACTGGGTGATGACGATAACAAGGCTGCCGCGGGGTATGATCGGTTTTCTGTACCTGAATTCAGATGCAATGTCGACCTCGCACGGCACCCGCGCCATGTCTTCAATCATGTATTTGCCGACAAGCGCTGCATGCCAGGACGTACCGCAGGCCACAAGGAATATCTTGTTCAGCTTTTTCAGCAGGGTCTCTTTCAGTGAAAATTCATTGAGGTTCACCTCGGCCTTTTCAAGCGACAGCCTGCCCCTGATCGTATCGGCGATCGCCCGCGGCTGCTCGTATATCTCTTTCAGCATAAAGTGCCTGTATCCGCCCTTTTCCGCCATTGAGGGGCTCCAGGTTATCCGCACAGGCTTCTTTTTTACGGGCTTGTCCCTGAAGACATCGGATATTTCGACACCGTTGCGCGTGATTGTCGCCATTTCACCGTTGTCAAGGATGATCACGTCTTTTGTATATCTGAGAAAGGCCGGGATATCTGATGCAATAAAATACTCCCCGCGTCCCATGCCTATGACAAGCGGACTGTCGTTTTTCACTGCCACGAGCCTGTCCGGCTCGCTCTCGCTTATAATGCCGATCGCATAGGCGCCCTGCAGGTGTTTCAGGGCCTTTTTTGTCGCCTCCTCGAGGCCGTGGCCTTTTTTTGTGTAGCTGAGGATAAGGTGGCAGATGACCTCGGTGTCTGTCTCCGAGGTAAAGACATGCCCGTTTTTCTTAAGCGCTTCCCTGAGCTCGAAATAGTTCTCTATGATGCCGTTGTGCACTACCACGATGCCGCCCGCCCTGTGCGGATGGGCGTTTCTCTCCGAGGGCCTGCCGTGGGTCGCCCACCTCGTATGCCCCACACCTATGATACCCCTGAGCCGCTGCCCGCGTATGGAGCTTTCGAGGTCTTTTATCTTTCCTGCACAGCGTCTTACCCCTATGCCGTTGCTCCCGATAAACGATATCCCTGCGGAATCATACCCGCGGTACTCGAGCCTCTTCAGCCCGTTTATAAGTATCGGGATGGCGTTTTTGTTCCCGATATAGCCGATTATTCCGCACATGAGATTCTTCCCCTTCTTTAGAATTATAAAGCGTTCCCCCTGAACTTTGCACTTTGAACTCTGAACGTTAGTTCTTACTTGCCCCGCCTCTTTTTTGCCCAGTTTTCGAGATTCTGCTGTTTTGCCCTGCTTATTGCGAGCGAGCCGGGCGGCACGTCTTTCGTGATCGTGGCCCCGGCTGCAACATAAGCCCCCTTATGTATCGTCACGGGAGCGACCAGTTGTGAATCGCTCCCTATGAAGACCCCGGATTCTATGACTGTCTTGAACTTGTTCCTGCCGTCATAATTGCACGTGATGGTCCCTGCGCCGATGTTTACATTGCTCCCCACCACTGCATCCCCGAGATATGTCAGGTGAGATGCCTTTGTGCCGTGTCCTATGGTGGATTTTTTTATCTCCACAAAATTCCCTATCTTTGCATTACGTCCGACCACGCTCATCGGCCTCAGATGCGCAAACGGGCCTACTGTGGAGCCCTTCCCGATCCTGCTCTCCTCTATCAGGGTGTTGTCTTTAATTATAACACCTTCTCCGAGCGTGCTGTCGCATATCCTCACGCCCGGGTATATGGTGCAGTTCCTCCCGATGGTGGTCTTCCCCTCAATATAGGTGTCCGGATAAATAACCGTATCCCTGCCTATTGAGACCGGCGTGTGCACCACTGTCCTGCGGGGGTCTATAAAAGTCACGCCTCTTTTCATCCATTTTGCGATGACCCTTTTTCTCATGATCTCCGTGACCTGATAGAGGTCTTCCCTTGTATTGACCCCGCGTATCTCTTCAGGGGAGCAGTTATATGCCTCAAGCCTCTTGCCCGAGTCTGATACAATACTGACAATGTCCGTAAGATAATATTCCCCGGAATCACTGTTTTTCCGGATCCTCTGCAGGCAGCCCAGCTCCGAGGTCTCTATTACATAAACGCCGCCGTTTAATTCCGTGAACTTCTTTTTTTCAGACGGTGTTGCGTGTTTATCCTCCAGAATCGCCGAAACCCTGCCGCTGCCGTCACGGATGACCCTGCCGTATCCGCCCATTGAATCATCCGTAAAGGAGAGAAAGGAAAGTGCATTACCGCTCCGCCTGTGCCTTGTCAGGAGTTTTTTTAATGTGCCGGTTGTTATCAAGGGGCCGTCGCCGTTCAGTACGAGAACAGCGCCCTTATTCAGTTCTTTCCCGGCCGTTGCGAGGGCATTGCCCGTGCCGAGGAGCTTTTCCTGGACGACAAAGGTAATGTGTGCGGCGCCGATACGCCTTCTGACCTCATCCGCGCCGTTGCCGATGACGACCACGGTCTTTTCGGGTTTCAGTGGCGTTACCGCATCGATTACATGCTGAAGCATTGGCCTGCCGAGGGTCTCGTGGAGGACTTTGGGTATGCCGGATTTCATCCTTTTCCCCAGGCCCGCTGCCAGAATAACTACTGAGAGATTCATGAAAATATAATAATCATTTCACGCCGTGATTGCAATTCGGGAAATTACTCGTGAGGGTTCAGGGGTTCAAGGGTTTAGGAGTTTAGGGGGTTGAGGGTTTAAGGTTATCCAGCAGTTCCCTGATACGCTTTTTGTGTACGGGGTGGATCGTATCGGGTGCTATTTCAGCAAGGGGCCTCAGAACGAAATCCCTGTACTTTATGCGGGGGTGGGGGATCTCCAGGTCAGGGGTTTTGAGATGCAGGTCGTCATACATCAGTATATCAAGGTCGATAACCCTCGGTCCCATGCGCACGGACGGCTGCCGGCCGATTGCGGCTTCTATGTCTTTGAGAAGCCGTAAGAGCTCATGGGGGGGTGCCTCTGTTTCTATCTCTACCGCCATATTGATAAACTTCGGCTGCTCCCTGAGCCCCCACGGTTCTGTCTCTATCATCGATGAAAGCCTGCGCACCCTGATGCCGTTTTTCCGACAGGAGCGCAACAGCCCTTCTGCAGTTTTCCCTCCTGCGGCCGAGATTTGAACCAATGCCTATGTATGCAATCGCCACGTGTTTCCCTTACAGTTGCGGTGGTTTCACGCTTCTTCCATCGATACCCTTCATGGCCAGCGCCATCTCCGCTGTGGTCGGCTCTTTTATCAGAAAAACCGTTGCCGCCCTGCCGATGTCTTTTATGTAATGCGCATCAGATGAGGATACCCACGTGAATGACTTGTAATTTTCAAACAGATATTCAGCGTTCTTCCTGTCCGCCCTTGCAGATATCTCCAGTGCATCGAATTTCAGGTCCCCGGGGATGAAACCGAGCTGCGAGATAATACTGAATGCCTCCCTGTCCACATGAGAGGCTACGGCGAGTCCGCCGAGGGAGTGGATTGTGTGGACAATGGAATCAGCCGGCAGACCTGTTGCGCCTATGAGCAGGCGGTTGTTGAATCCCAGAACCTCGTCTTTTTCATTAACCACCACCTGCTCTCCGAACCCGCCGGGACCCCCTGTGTCAAACGGGGAAGACGGCCGGATGTCTTCCGCCGGCAACATGCTTTCATATACCTTGTCCTGCAATTTCATGATACCTTCTATGTCATCAAAGACGGCCAGGATATGCGCCTCTTCAGAGGATGTGATCTCCATTCCGGCAAGTACGGTCAGTCCCGTGCCCTCGGCGGCCCTGCGGGCTGCGGCCGTGTTTTCCGCTGAATTGTGGTCTGTTACGGCTATTATATCAAGTTTTTTTTCACAGGCGGTTTTCACTATTGATGAGGGGGTCATGTCAAGATCGGCGCATGGGGACAGGCATGTGTGGATGTGGAGGTCGGCCCTGAATTCTTTCAGCATTAAGAAAAACTATTGCATTTGCCGTCCGGCTTTGTCAACCGGAATGCGTGAGGCAGGGACAATTTCCACATATTTGCCGTAATTTTTGGATTCATACTCCACAAATTTTGACAAAAATGTGGAATTGTGGTAATTATAACCTTAATGTTGCATAAACCGGCAGGAGAGTTCCGGGTTGCAAGTTGCGGGTTGCGGGTTCGGAGTTCTGAGTTTAGGGTGCAGGGTGCAGGGTGCAGTTGTCAGGGTGCAGAATAAAGACCTGTTCCCCCTCCCCCTTGACGGGGGAGGGCCGGGGAGGGGGTGTCCTGTTACCACTGAAGGAATCGCAGATAAAGCTTTTCCGGCAGCCTCCCTTGCCCGCAGGTGACACTGTAAGGATAATTATGATTAAACGCATATATGACCTGAAGCAGTTAATCAGACCAAATAAGGTGTTAGTGATTTACGGGCCGAGACAGGTGGGCAAGACCACACTGTTGAATAGTTTCCTTTCCATGTGCAGCATGAAATACAGACTTGATTCAGGCGACAACATCAGGGTGCAGCAGATTCTGAGCTCCGGGGATTTCAACCTGATTCTTGATTATGCGTCAGGATATGAGCTTCTCGCCATAGACGAGGCACAGCAGATTCCCCGTGTCGGAACCGGCCTGAAAATTATTGTTGACCATATTCCGAATATTATGGTGATTGCGACCGGTTCATCATCTTTTGACCTGTCCGGGGCAATAGGCGAGCCGCTTACAGGCAGAAAAAAGACGATAACCCTCTACCCGGTTTCGCAGCAGGAGCTTGCGCTTATGTACAACCGTTACGAATTAAAGGAGAGGCTGGAGGATTTTCTTGTCTTCGGTTCCTATCCCGAGGTTGTGACTGCTGAGAGCAGGAAAGAAAAAATCGATATACTTGAGGAACTGGTCAGTTCGTATCTTCTGAAAGATGTCATCGCCCTGGAGAGGGTTAAGGGCCCGAAGGTTTTGCTTGACCTCCTGAAGCTTCTCGCGTTTCAGGCGGGGAGCCAGGTATCCCTGCACGAACTGGCCTCGCAGGTACGGCTTGATGTCAAGACAGTGGGGCGGTATCTGGATATTTTCGAGAAGGCTTTTGTTATTAAACGGATAGGGGGATTCAGCCGGAATCTGAGAAAGGAGGTTGTAACCAAGGCCAAATATTATTTTCTGGATAACGGGATCAGGAATGCGGTCATATCCCAGTTCAACCCGATTGAAAGCCGGAATGATACGGGTATACTATGGGAAAACTTCATAGTGATCGAACGGATAAAGAAATGCGCCTATCAGGGCATATACGGCTCTTTCTATTACTGGCGCACATATGACGGGCAGGAGATTGACATGGTTGAAGAAAGGGACGGCAGATTGTTCGGTTATGAACTTAAATGGTCGGAAAGGAAAAAACGGAAAGCTCCCGCGGACTGGAAAGGGACTTATGATAATGCCGAATTTACAATAATCAACAGGGACAATTACCTGGACTTCATCCTGTAATCCTGAAAGGGACAGTCAATCACTCCTGCTGTTTTAGCTTCTGATACATCCTGCCGGCTGCTTCAAATGCCGGCAGGGGCGTGGTCATTATGGGAATCTTTTCAGCCTCTGCCTTCTGCCTGGTGTCTTCCGGCAATTTTCTGCCCCCGACAATAATAATCCCCGCGAGATTTTTCATGCCCGCAACAGCCACGATGTTCAGGTGCGTCTGAAGCGTTATCCAGATGTCGCCTGCCCTGCTGTTGGCCATTACATCCGAAAGCAGGTCGCTGACGTAGACCCCTGTAATCTCGCGCTCAAGCCCCTCTTTGCAGGTTTTTACCTCCAGTGACAGTTCGCCGACAAAATCTGAGAGTTTCATGGCATGACTCCTTGAAATTAATGGACAATTAACAATGAACAGTTAACAATGAGTAATGAACAATGAATAATGAACAATTGATAATTATTAATTGATAATTGTTCATTGATAATTGTTCATTGATAATTGTTACGGAAAGTTTATGACCATTTCAATGGTTGTTCCTTCGCCCACAACCGAATCTATCTTGAATATGTCGGAGTTTTTCTTCATGTTCGGCAGGCCCATGCCTGCACCCCAACCCATTTCCCTTACCCAGTCGGGTGCCGTGGAATAACCCTCCTGCATCGCCAGCTCGATGTCCTCAATCCCGGGGCCCATGTCATCCACTTTTATTGATATGCCCCGCGGGGTGATGTGATAGTGCATCCTGCCGGCCGCCGCATATATTATTACATTCATCTCCGCCTCAAATGTTGCTATGGCCGTACGCCTGATTATGTCTTCATCCACTCCGAGCTTGCTCAGCAGGAGCTTCAACTGGGTGGACGCCTCTCCGGCATTGACAAAGTTGCCCCCGATTATCTGGAAGCTGCCTTCTATTTCCTTGTCTATGTTGATAGGCATGTGTTTTTATTTATACAAACACCCTGGCAGCCCTGCCTGGAACAGCCTGCCTGAGGCGGTGTACATGCATAACGACGTGCTGAGCAGTGAGATTTTTTTTTCTTCGGCAAGCTCGATGGAATATATATCCGGCTTCTTACCCAGAACGAATACGATAGTCTTTATGCCGGCGATCTCGGCTGTCCGGATTACATGCGCCTGCGTAAGCCCGGTGATGAGCAGTGAGTCGGGAGTGTGGTAATACAGTACCGCGCTCATCAGGTCGGCGCTGCATGCGCTGCGTATATCCACATTTAACGCTTCATCTCCCAAGGGTGTTATAACGGTTGCATCAAGGATCTCTATTATCTCTTTTAATGTCACGTGAATTCATTAACCCGGTTCTTCGAAAACCTCTTTTACGGCATTGACCAGGGTGTCGGGCGTAAAGGGTTTCTCTATGTAGTTGTGAGCCCCGAGCTTGAGGGTCTTTACCGCCGTCTCCACGGTGCTGTAGCCTGTTATTATCACGACCTTTGTTTCCGGCCATGCCGCCTTGATTTTCTTGAGGACCTCGATGCCGTCCATGTCAGGCATCTTCAGATCGAGCAGGACAAGGTCGAAAGGCTCCTTTTCGAGCAGTTCAATGCCCTCTTTGCCGCTGGCCGATACCTTTGTATCAAAGCCTTCCGGCTGAAGGGTCCTTTCACAGCTTCTCCTTACTATTGCCTCATCATCTATTACCAGGATTTTTTTCTTCATGGTTTTTCTTTTCCGCGTTTTTCTTTTCTATCAGGGGTAGTCTAACAAAAAAGCTTGTCCCTTTGCCAACCGTGCTTTTCACCCTGATATTCCCCCCGAGGTGCTTGACAATGCCGTGGCTGACGGACAGGCCGAGCCCCGTTCCCTTGTCAACCGGCTTTGTCGTAAAGAACGGCTCAAACAGTTTCTGCATGTCCTCTTCTTTTATTCCGCAGCCGGTATCCGTGAACTCTATCTCCGCATACGCCTTGTTGTCTTCAATGACCTTGCGGGTTGCGACTGTTATCGTGCCCCTGGCATCCATGGCGTCGGCGGCGTTTAAAAACATGTTAAGGCATATCTGCTGGAATTGAGGTGAGTCGCCGACCGTAATAAGCGGGTAGTCCGCCAGCTTGATGTCGAACTTGATGTTATAGAATTTCTCCTGGTTCTTTACGAGATTTATGGTCCTTGTCAGCACGTTGTTTATATCTATCTCTCCCTTTTCAGAGGGTGTGGCACGTGCGAATGTGAGGAGGTTTTTTATTATTTTCGCGCACCGTTCCGCCTGTTCGATGATCACGTCGAGGTCTTCGGCGTCAATGCTGTCCGGCGGGAAACGCTTTTTCATCAAATGTGCAAATGTTACGACACCTGTCAGGGGGTTGTTTATTTCGTGCGCCACGCCGGCCGCCATTCTTCCGAGAGAGGCGAGCTTTTCCGTCTGCACCAAGCTGGCGTGTGTCTTTTTGATCTCCTCGGTCTTTTTTGCTACCTCTTCCTCCAGTGTCTGTGTCCAGCGCTCCCTCTGGTCCCTTGCAGCCTTTAAATCCTTTATCATGGAATTGAACGTGTCGGCCAGCACTCCCATCTCATCGACGGATTTTATCGGCACGGAATAGTCAAGATCCCCCGCGGCCACCTTCTTCATGCCCTGGACAAGCTCATTGACCGGTTTGGATACTATCTTGTACAGGATTATGCCGAGCGACAGGGATACCACAAGCACGAACAGCACCACATATGCCGTCAGTGCAAGTTTGAACAGCGCCTCGTCGAGTATCGCCAGGGACAGGTCGGCCTCGACGAATCCGAGGATTTCCTGTTCCTTTGGATGCGCGTGGCAGCTCGCGTTATAGCAGGCCGGTTCGTTGGTAATCGGACTTACGATCTTGAGCGTTGTAAAGCCGTTGCCGTTTTTATAAACAGCCCAGTTTTTCGGTGTCACGAGCAGGTCCGGGGATTTTTCCGGCTCTGAATGGCACGCCGCGCAGGCTATGGATGACTTGTCGACAAACCTGCCCGGATGCTGGCTCTGCGTACAGTAGAGTATTTTCCCCTCATGATTGTATATCATCACCCTCTGCACGCCCTCAGGGGTGCTTAAGTTTTCGAGTATCTGTTGTGTCTGTTCAGGCCGGTGGGCGAGCATGCTCTGGCGGGTGCTCTGCTTTGCGAAATCCACAAAGGAGTTCCCGTACTTCCGGGCGATTGACATGATGTCCTTTTCCTGCTTTTTCAGAATGGCGTACCAGAAGATGAAACTCACTGTAACCATCAGCAGGCCGATGGCGATGATCAGCTTGGCCGCAATGGACTTCTTGGGATTTTGAAAGAGGTTCCTCATAATTTTAACCGTATTATATTTTTTTAAAGGAAAAAAATAAAGAGAGGCGGTTTCCCGTTCTGCGGAGCCGCCTGTCCGGACAGCGGGCGATTTCCAGATAACCGCAAGCCAGTATTAGCTCTGTTGAGAGGCGGTTTTCTCGGTGGTGATAAATAAGTTAAAACTTATGATAAGCAAGACTAATATTCATTGACAGAAGCAACTGTTTTTGTGTATAAAACAAGGGCTATGCCCGGAACTTATATCCCATCAGACTACTTGCCGGTACTGATAACTTTTTTGCTTGCAGTGGCCATCGGTATGGGCGCGCTGGTCGTGGGAATCCTTTTGAGGCCGAGGAGACCGTATGCGCAGAAACTTATGCCGTATGAATCAGGAAACCCGCCTATCGGTGAACCGAGATACAGGTTCTCCGTCAAGTTCTATATTGTTGCCATGCTGTTTGTTGTATTCGATGTTGAGGCGGTCTTTCTCTATCCATGGGCCGTTGCCTATGACAAGCTCGGGATATTCGGCTTTGTCGAAATGATGCTGTTCATATTTATACTGCTGATAGGCTATGTTTATGTCTGGAAGAAAGGGGCGTTTGAGTGGGAATAAACGATACGGTTGCCGCCCGCTGAACGGTTGATGAGAATGGTCAAAGACAGTGCGACATTGGTTGAAGTGGAGAAAGGCACAAAGGTGGTGCCGGGTACGAACATGTTTATCACCACCCTGGACAATATTATAAACTGGGGCAGGAAAAACTCCCTCTGGCCCATGACCTTCGGCCTTGCCTGCTGTGCAATTGAAATGATGGCCTCCGGTGCAAGCCATTACGATTTTGACCGTTTCGGCGTTATATTCCGTGCATCCCCCAGGCAGTCGGATGTCATTATTATCGCCGGTACCGTGACCAAGAAGATGGCGCCGGTGGTCCGCAGGGTTTACGACCAGATGCCAGAACCCCGGTATGTGATCGCAATGGGCAGTTGCGCGTGTTCCGGAAATATATACAATACGTACGGGGTTGTTCAGGGGTGCGATACATTTCTGCCGGTGGATGTTTATGTCCCCGGATGCCCCCCGAGACCAGAGGCGTTGATGGACGGTGTAACTTCAGGAGAAAATACAAAAGGAGCATTTCAGATGGAGCCCCTGGAGATAGTCGACAGGCTTAAAGAGAAATTTCCAGACGATATTGTTGATGTGAAGCAGTTCAGGGATCAGGTCTTCGTAACCGTCAAACGGGATAAGATCGTCGACATCTGCCGCTATCTCCATGACGCGCCGGATACCCAGATGAATTATCTGGCGGACTTATGCGGGGTCGATTATCCCGGCCGGAGACTCCGTTTTGAGGTGGTGTATAATCTGTATTCCATAAAATTCAAGCACAGGCTCATGCTCAAGGTGCAGTTGCCCGAGAGCGACCCGTCGGTTGATTCGGTTGTGTCCGTATGGAAGGGTGCAAACTGGCATGAGAGGGAGGCCTGTGACATGTACGGCATAGTCTTCAACGGCCATCCGGATTTGAGGCGGATACTTATGCCGGAAGACTGGGAGGGCTATCCGTTAAGGAAGGACTATCCCCTGAAAGGCCCGGAGGGCTGGGAGTACAAGGGGTTTGAAGAGCTCAAGGATTTGCATTCCCATGATAAAGAGTGGAATATTCAATCTTGATAACCTGTATTTTTTAACAGTTCTTTAAACTAAAATTTCGGTCATTATGGAAAACATCAGCGGTAAAGAGGTTGATGCACAGGACAGCGACGCACGCCTGTCCGAAAAAGAGCTGACTCTCAGTATGGGGCCACAGCACCCTGCCACGCATGGTGTCCTGAGGCTGGTGCTTGACCTGAGCGGTGAAACCATTGTCAAGTGCACCCCATATGTCGGTTATCTGCACAGGGGGGTTGAGAAGCTCGCGGAGAACAGGAATTACATGCAGATAATACCGCTGACGGACCGCCTTGATTACATAGCCTCCATGGCCAACAACATAGGCTACTGCGTGGCCGTGGAGAAGCTCTTCGGCATAAAGGTTCCGGAAAGGACGGAATACATAAGGACCATTGTCGGGGAAATGGCCCGTATAACAAACCACCTCCTCTGGCTTGCAACCCATGCCCTTGATATAGGCGCAATGACGGTGTTCCTGTACTGTTTCAGGGAGAGGGAAAAAATCCTCGATTTCTTCGAAAGGCTCTGCGGCGCAAGGCTCACGGTGAGCTACCCGAGGATCGGGGGGCTGAAAAACGATGTCGACGACCAGTGGCTGGAGGACCTTTACAAGTTTACCGAGGAATTCCCCGGAAGGGTGGAGCAGTATGAGACCCTGATAGACAAAAACCGCATATGGCTGCGCCGCACCAAGGGTGTCGGCGTGATCTCCGCTGAAGACGCCATCAACTGGGGGTTGAGCGGCCCGGCGCTCAGGGGTTCGGGCGTTTCTTACGATATACGGAAAATCTCATCCTATGGTGTCTACGACAAGGTCAAGTGGCAGGTGTGCATAGGGAAAAACGGCGACATATACGACCGTTACCGCGTGAGGATGGATGAATTCCGCGAGTCCAACTCAATTATCAGGCAGTGTATTGAACAGATACCGAAAGGGCCTATAATGGCTGATGCGCCCAAGTTCACCCTGCCTGCCAAGGACAAGGTGCTCAGCGACATGGAGCACCTTATACACCACTTTGTGCTTATAACAAAGGGGCCCCAGACCGCTCCGGAGGGCGAGCTTTATGTTGCCACCGAGGTTCCGAAGGGAGAGCTGGGTTTCTTTTTCGTCAGTGACGGGACAGGAAGGCCCTACAGGATGAGGATAAGATCACCGTCCTTTGTGCATATTTCGGCATTGCCCGCAATATGCGAGGGCGAACTGGTTGCGGACGTAATCGCAAACATCGGAAGCATTGATATTGTTCTGGGAGAATGTGACAGGTAAAACAATTTTCAATTAATAATTATCAATTTAAAAGTTAATTATGTTCAACGATACTGTACTGAAAGAGATCGAGGGAATAAAGGCGAAGTACCCGGACCGCAAGAGCGCGCTGCTGCCG
>JAADFS010000082.1 GCA_013152795.1 Deferribacteres bacterium | reverse complement strand
ACGCACATGATTATAAAATTCACCAGCATGATAACCGCGTTTTTAAAAACATCCTTCGTCCTCTCCGCGATTGCCCCGCCGATGGACTTCAGGGTCTTAAGGGCGCTCTGCTGGAAATCAAATCCCTGAAAGATCCTGTAGGAGCTTATCTTCTCCAGCAGACTGTTTATGCCGGGGTGGTTCTGGATCCTCGCTATGGTCTCAAATCCCCTGTCTTCAATGGTACTGTATACATGCGTGATATCACTGGCGAGTGAACCGACGATAAATGAAAACGGGCCGATTATTATCACCAGGATAATCACCAGCGTAAGCAGTGAAGCCGCCCACGGGCGTTTAATATATCTGAGAAACAGCCTGTAGAGGGGATAAAACGTGATGCTCAGCACCATTGCCCATGCAATTGTAATGAGAAACGGACTCAGCACCCTGTAAAACAAATAAAACAGGATCAGGATTATAGCCAGGGAGAATGTTTTATACAGCCACTCGGTTTTCATAGAGTTTATTTTAAGGGTTAAGGGTTAAGGGTTCAAGCTTGTTGTTCTTTTTTTGAAACCTGCCTACACTATCCTTCCGGGCATGGCGCCTGTGGTTTCGCCTTCAAGGAGAACCGGCGTACCGTTGACAAAGACATGATAAATGCCCTCGGGCTTCTGAAACGGATTATCATAATCAGCGGTGTCGTTCACCTTTGCGGGGTCAAATACTGTGATGTCGGCAAAGAAACCCTCCCTCAGGATTCCGCGTTCCCTGATACGGAAGATCTTTGCCGGCAGGCCGCACATTTTATAGACCGCCTCCCCCGGGGTCATGAGACCCTGCTCTCTTGCATACCTGCCGAGAATCCTGGGGAAGCTCCCGAAACCCCTTGGATGCGGCCTTCCCCTTGCAGTAACACCGCTGAAACTCCTTGCGGCACTGTCCGTCCCTGTCATGGTATAGGGCTGTCTTAATATGGATTTCAGATTTTCTTCGTTCATAAAGAAAAATATGGCCCCTACATTCAGTTCCTCTTCAACGAGTATGTCAAATAGAAACTCAAATGGCGACTTGCCCAGTGCGGCGGCTGTCTCCGCCATATTCCTGCCCTGCATCCACTGATTTTCACCTGTGCTTAGCGATGATATCACTATGCTTTTCCAGAAAGACACGGAAGATGCCTCGGGGTGCTCGCTGAGAATATCCTTCTGAAGTCTCTCCCGCTCGCTTTTCAGCCTCTCAATCTCCCTTTTATTACCTCCTTCAAACGCCCACGGAGGCAAGACAGCATCAAGTCCGGTGCATGATGCAATGTATGGATACCTGTCACATGTTACAGTCACGCCATCCGCCCTTGCTTCATCAATCATCCTGAAGACCCTGTCAATCTTGCCCCAGTTCGCCTCCCCGCTTGTCTTCAGGTGCGATATATGGGCATGTATTTTCGACCTGGCGGCTATCTCCATGACCTCCTCCACGGATTCCAGCAGGTGATCACCTTCGCTTCTCATGTGTGTTGTATAAACGCCACCATATCTGGATGTTTCACTCGCGAGCCGGATGATCTCACCTGTACCGGCATAGAGACCGGGTGGATAAACGAGCCCGGTGGACAGGCCCTTTGCGCCTGCCCTCATGGCATCACTTAAGAGCGTGATCATATTTTCCGTATGTGCCTTTGAAAGCGGCCTGTCTGAATATCCGGCGGCGCATGCCCTGAGATTGCCGTGGCCTGCGAGGGTCGAAAAGTTGAGGGCAAATCTTCTTTTCTCCAACAGGGCGAAGTATTCGGCAAAGGTGCTCCACCTGTCTTTTATATCCAGTTCATCCAGTTCTTTTTCCCTTTGTTCGAGCGCGGCGCCGTATAAGGGGGCGGCGGACAGACCGCAGTTGCCGTTTATCTCGGTGGTTATTCCCTGGCATATCTTTCCTTCGGCCCTGCCGTCCGCAAGAAGCATGAAATCCGAATGTGAATGCACGTCAATAAAACCCGGGCAGACATACAGGCCGTCAACATCGATGGTTTTTTCAGCATCAATATCCGAAAGATCACCTATGGCTGTAATACGGTCCCCCTGAACAGCCACATCCGCCCTTACGGGGACTGACCCTCCCGATACGCCGTCGATCACAAACCCACCCCTGAGCAGGTAATCAATTCCCAATTTTACCCCCCCCTACCCCTATCCCCCGCCGGGGGACCTGAAGATTTATCTTCACTTGCAGGAACGGATGTCTCATCCGCCACCGTCATTTCCCTTGCCTTTTTCAGGCTCCTTTCAAAAAGCCGGGTAAGCAACTCGGCGGAAAGCCTGATCCTGCCCCTCAGCCCCGTGCCCTGTGAGTTCTTAATCTCCCTGTAAGCATCAAGGGCCTCATCATATACAACCGGCAGCAGGCGCAGGGTGAGTGACATGGTGTAAATAAGCTCCCTTACGTAGCCAAGCCTTCCGACCGGGCCGAGTATCCCACTTATGCCTCCTACAAGGTCCTCTGCGCTTGTTGTGGCGGTCAGCACCTTTGCACCGAGAATCATTATAAAGAGCCTTAATGTCAGGTCGGCGCCGCGGACTATGCCTTCCCTGCTTACGGCGAGACCCGCGACAGTGTATATGATTTCACCCTCGTGAAACAATACATTACTTATAAAGGTAAATACAAGGAAAAGCAGGATGGGGATCAGTCCGCGCTTGAGCGTACCCGGCGGGACCCTGACCGCAGCGGCCGTTACAAGGAAAAGCAGGAGAAGATTTAATGTTAAAGAACCTGAGGCAAATACGGCTGTGACGAGCAGTATATAGAGTAATATCTTAACCCTGGGGCTGAATGTTATCACCGGATTTCTCTATCCCGTCGGAATAAATCCGCCAATCATGCCTTCCGGCGGGACTCACGATAAGCGTTGATTGGGTGATATATGAATCAATGCCCCTTGCTATTGCCTCTGCTATACGGGTCCTGTAGCTGTCACTGGCGAGCCTTTTTTCCTCCAGCCTGTTGCTGACAAAGGATATCTCGACAAGTATGGACGGCATTTCCGCGCCCACAAGCACATAAAACAGTGCATACTTCACGCCGAGGTCTTCTATCTGGCGATAATCTTTTTTGAGGGTGTTGACCATGGCGTTCTGTACGCTGTGGGCGAGTCTCATTGATTCCTGTCTCTTGTTGTTCCTGGCAAGGTCCTGCAGGATGAACTGCAGCTCATCCTGCAGCTTCCGCATCTTCCTCACAGAGATTTTGTTTTCCCTTGCAGCCACCCTGATAGCCCCCCTGTTGCTCGTCCAGTTGAGAAAATATGTCTCTATGCCTCTCGTGCTTCTTTTCTTGCTTGCATTGGTATGAATGGAGATAAACAGGTCGGCCCTGCTGGAATTCGCTATCTGTGTCCTCTCATTAAGGGGCACAAAGACATCCCTCTTCCTTGTATATACCACTCTCATGCCGTGCCTTTTTTTGAGTATCCTGCCGAGTTTTTTTCCTACGGACAGTACTATGTCTTTTTCACGGAGTCCCCTCGCCCCGATCGCACCCGGGTCCTTTCCGCCGTGACCCGGGTCGATAACCACGGTTTTGATCTTATAGGCGTCTTTACGTGACAGGGCCTTCCGGCTCTTCCGGCTGCTTGGGGAAGGTTTGCGATTGTTTTTAGCGTAAACATCTATGACAAGCCTGTACGGTTTCTCAAGTACAAATGCATAAAAGTTTTTAACTTTCATAAGGTCAAAAACGACCCTTACCTTGTCCCTGTCAAACTGGGCCATACGCACGGTTTTCAGGACACCGTCTTCAACAGCCAGGACCCTCGGGGATTTTTCAGGAAGGTAGCAGTTCTTCAGGTCAAAAAAAATCCGGTCCGGATTTGAAAGCCTGTTCTGGGTATACTCTATGGGGCCGTTCAGGTCGACTACAATTCTTGTGTGGCTTTTATTGGATGAATACCGAAGACCCTTGACCGCGGTCTTCTTCGCCGCCTCGCTGTAGCTTACGAGAATCACCAGCAGCAGAGGCAGTATAAAAGCTTTTCTCATGTATTATTTTTTATAATAAAAATGCTTGAAATGTCAATAGTTAGCCGTTCACTTCTAAAAGACATATTTTATCAGAACAAAGCCGCCTGCCAGGAGAATGATAAAAATATAGCTCAGGAGATTAAAATACCTGTCTATAAAACCCTTGATTGCAGGGCCGAATTTCCAGATAAGCCCGGCAACAACAAAGAAGCGGGTGCTCCTGCCTATCACCGATGCAACCAGGAACGACCAGAAATCAAACTCGAATACGCCCGAGGCAATTGTAAACACCTTGTAGGGAATCGGCGTTATTGCGGCAATAAGTATCCCGAGGAAACCGTACTGGTCATACCGTATCTTGATTGCGTTCATGATATCCTGGCCGTGGTAAAACTCCACAATCGGCCTGCCCAGGGTTTCATAACCGTAAAGGCCTATACTGTAGCCCAAGATGCCGCCCAGGACCGACCCTACGGCGCATATCGCCGCGTACCTGAAGGACCTTTTGGGTATCGAGATGGCAAGGGTTATAAGAAGCACATCAGGCGGAACAGGGAAAAAGGACGATTCAGTAAAGGCGAGAATAAAAAGCGCGGGAACCGCATAGGGTGTTTCAGCCCAATGCAATACCCAGTCGTAAAGTTTTTTGATAAACCGCATCGTTCAACCTGCCTCTCATCATTTACAGAAGGATAAACCTTACAGTGGTATAGGAATACCGCCTGCGGGCAGGCTCTCCTGCCCGTTTATGCAACATTAAGGTTATGGTGCTGATATAACCACCGGATTACAAAAAAAAGGCGGGGTTAAATACACCGCCTCTCTTGTTAAGCTGAGTGCCTAACTTCATAGGGGGTTCAACCGCCGCCGCTGCAATTAAAAAATATCAGTGCCGTGATTATCTTCCTCCTGCGGGGCATTCAGTTGCGTAGATCTTTTGCAACCCTATTCCCCCGGCTTTACATGAAATATTCCTACACCAAAAACCTTTATTATCAGGTAGTTATATACTCTTCCTTCATCTTTTTTCTGATGGAAGGCACTTCTCCTCTCTTATCAGTTCCATATCAGTATTAATGGAATCCTGCGGATATTATTTTGATCGAGAAGTAACATAATTATAACAGTTCAAACAAGCTCTGTCCAGCAAAAAATTCCAACCCTCTGTCTCAGCCCCTGCTGACCGCCTGCCGTGCGAGGGAATCCGCCTCCTTGTTTTTTTCCCTGCGTATATGGGTAATCTTGTAACTCTCAAATGCCTTCAGGTTTTCCTTCGCCCGGTTAAACAGCGGTACCAGTCTCTCGTTGCGCACCCTGTAAATGCCGTTCATCTGCTTAACGAGCAACTCGGAATCCAGGAAAACTTTTATTTTCCTTATTCCCATTGCTCTTGCCGCCTCCAGCCCCTTTATCAGGGCTGAATATTCGGCTATATTGTTTGTGGCTATCCCTATATATTCGGATATCCTCTGTTGTTTGTTTCCTGGCGCATGCCCTGTCTTTCGTCCAGAGGGGTTAATCACCACCCCTATACCGGCCCTGCCCGGATTGCCGCTGCACGCCCCGTCACAATACATGACGGCATACTCCGGGCGGTCATCTCCGGTCTCAAACAAACCTGGCTGGCGGCTTTCTTTTCTCATGGCATGGTTTGTATTAAAATATCGCAAGCGGGGCAGAGGAGTCTGCCAGTTTATGCGCAACATTAAGGTTTACGCAACATTAAAACGTTAAGGTCAAGACACCGGAGGGGCTTCCCGGGCTTCTCCGCCGGATGCGGCTGCGGGCTCTTCTTCCCTGTAATAGAGGAAACGCTTACAGTAATAACAGGTATATATATCTTCGTTTTTCCTTATATCATTGTACAACTGCGGAGGTATATTGGTATTGCAGCCCAGGCAGACCTCGTTTTTTGTCCGTACAACGGCCAGGCCCCCTGCCCTCCTCAGAAGATTCATGTACCGGTTGTAATATTCTTCATCTATGCGCGCTGCGTATTCCTCCCTTTTACGCTTAAGGGCTTCAATCTCAGCATACAGCTTTTTTTTCTCCTCTTCCAGGGCCTGCTCCTGCCGCTTAAACTCGTTTTCAACCTCCCTGAGTTTCATCTCTTCCTGCCGGAGCTCCAGGGAAAACTTTTCCATTTCCTCCATCAGGGAAAGTATCTCGTCTTCGATTCCCCGCCTGCTCCTCTCAACACTTTCAATTTCCCTCAGATGCGCCTCGTATTCCTTGTTGGTCTTGATCTCACTGCTCCTGTCCTTGAGTTTGGCAATCTTGTCGAGAGTCTCATCCAGTTGAATATCCTTGTCTTTTTTCTTTTTGTTCAGGGCTTCACTCCTGGCCTTCGCCTTTTCAAAAGCGCTTTCAGCTTTTTTAAGTGGTATCCTGTAGTGTTTTAATTTTTCCGGAAGGGATTCGATTTTTTCGGTGATATCAAGGATGGAAGTGTCTATTTCCTGCAGTTCAACTAAAAATTTTAGTTGTTCATTCAATTTTGCCTCCGGAAGCAATAGAAATCAGGGATCATGAATATATGCCCCTCACGTCTCAAATTCACGCCCGAATACCTTGCAGTGGCATAAAGACATCGCCAGCGGGCATGCTCTCCTGCACGCCGTTTATGCAACATTAAGGTTTATACAACGACACGATTGACTCTGTTGACTCTGAGCCAGAAGGCCCTGGTTTGGTGGGCCCACCAGGACTCGAACCTGGGACCAACCGGTTATGAGCCGGTAGCTCTTCCAGCTGAGCTATGGGCCCTGCAAAAATACCAACATGACATTCTATGCTAAAACGTTCAAAAAAGTAAACCGTTCGGGGAATTAAAGATCTTTTTTAATGGCCACGTGCTGGTAAAACTGGCACTTCCTGCAGTCTCTCAGCTTCCGCGCAAATGCCCCGCTTACCTTTTTCCCGCAAAACGTTCCGGCAATAACCCAGCATATACGCCCGTAATGAGGGTAGCACGGACACCTCATGCCCGCCCCCGCTTCCATCTTTTCCACCCCGCACTTGTTGAATTCCCAGCAGTTTATCTTTTCCCCGTTCTCCCTGCTCTGGTAGGGAAAGTACATCTTGAAGGTCGTGCCTTTGCCCAACTCACTGTCCACCTGTATCAAGCCGTTATGCTCATCCATGATTTTTTTGCATATGGAAAGGCCGAGACCGGTTCCTGCGCCGATCTCCTTTGTCGTGTAAAACGGCTCGAATATCATGTTTATCGCCTCTTTTGTCAGGCCCGGCCCCGTGTCAGTAACCTCCACCACTACAAAATCAACCCTGTACATCTCTTCCATATATGTCTTGATGGTAAGCGTGCCCCCTGATGACATCGCATCAATGGCGTTGGAGAGCAGATTATTGACAGCCTGTCTGACCTGGTCATTGTCAATGAGTATTTCAGGAAGCGAATCATCAAGTTCCTCCACAATCTTTATCGACTGTTCGTTGCATACACCGGAAAAGGTGTGGATGGACTCCTTTACTGTTTCATTGATATTCTGGTATTTCATGTCGAACTTTGCTTCTCTTGAAAAGGTGAGGACATCCTTGAGTATCCGCTCCAGCCTGTCCACTTCTGA
>JAADFS010000081.1 GCA_013152795.1 Deferribacteres bacterium | reverse complement strand
TTGACGATCTCTTTGAGAAAGTCAGGGAAGGTGAAATCAAGGACCTCAATATTATTATCAAGGCGGATGTGCAGGGTTCCGTAGAGGCGGTTAAAGACGCCCTCTCCAAGATCACCCACTCACAGGTCAAGCTGAACGTAATACATTCCGGCGTGGGTGGCATTAATGAATCGGACGTGGTGCTCGCCGCTGCGTCAAACGCCATTATCATAGGATTCAATGTGCGCCCTGATGTAAACGCCGCCTCGATCATCGAGCGTGAGGGTGTTGATGTCAGGCTCTATAACGTGATCTACGAGGCCATTGAAGACATCAAGAAAGCGCTTGAAGGCCTCCTTGCGCCTACCATCACGGAAAAGGTTCTCGGCAGGGCGGAGGTAAGAAATATCTTTCACGTATCCCGGCTTGGAACCGTTGCCGGCTGCTATGTGCTTGACGGCAAGATATCCAGGGCAAGCGCGGGGGTAAGGATTATAAGAGACAGCATAGTTATTTATGACGGTAAGATATCTTCCCTTAAAAGATTCAAGGATGACGTAAAGGAAGTCCAGTCCGGATTCGAATGCGGTATAATGATAGAAAACTTCAATGACGTGAAGATAGGCGATATTCTCGAAAATTATGTAAAAGAGGAAGTCGCCGCAAAGCTGGAATAGGAAACAGGGGTTGTATCAAACTATAAGGTAAGGCGAAAACATAATCTTCAGCGTCGTAATGCCAAACATTTTTGAGAAGATATGATAGTCGGCCTGCTTACCCTGGATTTACACATACCCGGCGCGGACTCCCTGAAATCCAAGAGGGTGGTTATCAAAAGCCTGATCGACAGGATAAAAAACAAATTCAATGTCTCGGTCTCGGAAGTGGACGCAAACAACCTCTGGCAGAGGAGTGTTATAGGGGTGGCATATATCTCCAATGAAACGGTCATGGTGAACAGGGTGTTTGAAAAAATCAGGAACATGGTTTCGGGAACGCACTCCGTCGAGCTGATCGATTCAACCATGGAGATGCTGTAATACTGAAGATCTTCAGCCGCCGGCTTATACCAGTGTCTGTGTATAAAGCCGGTTTATTTGTCTGTCATCCAGGCCCGTCCGGGACCGCAGAGAGAATGACAACGCCTGTAATTTACGACAGACACTGATTTCAGACAATCATGCATCCATATAAACGTTCGGCAAGGGTCGGTGATTTGATAAGGGAAGAAATCGCCGACATTATAATGAACAAGATCAAGCATAAAAGCCTCGGGTTTGTTACTGTCACCGGCGCCAAGGTCAGTGACGACCTCAGGCATGCAACCGTGTACCTGAGTGTTCTTGATGACAGAGAGGGCAAAAAAACAGTAAGAAAGCTCAAATCGTCATCATCTTTTATAAGGAGCGAACTCGGCAGAAGACTGAATATGCGGTATGTGCCGCTGCTTACTTTCAGGATCGACGAATCAATAGAGTACGGCAGGAAGATTGACAAAATACTCTGCGACCTGAAATCTGAAAGGAGCTCTCTTGACGACGACGAAAGTCTCTTCTAAACTTCTCAATCTTATCAGGCGTAACAGCTCTTTCCTGATAGTGGGCCATATCAACCCTGAGGCCGACTCCCTGGGTTCTTCCCTGGCCCTTGCGCTGGGCCTGAGTAAGATAGGGAAAAAGGACATCTGTGTTCTCAGCAGGGACCCTGTGCCTGAAAACCTCAGGTTCCTGCCCTCCTCGAAAAAAGTAAGGCATAAACCTCCCGGCAGGGAATTCGACGTCCTCTTTATAGTGGACTGCAACGACCCGGAAAGAACGGGTTTCAAAGGGCTCAGGGCGGCAAAGACCGCTGTAATAGACCATCATGTGCTGCCGGCCGGTGCCGGGAAATCCGAATTCTACAACTCATTGTCGGCAAGTCTTATCGACCCTGACGCCGCTGCAACAGGCGTGCTGGTTTACAAGGTATTGACCGCGCTCAAGATACCCATTGATAAAAACATGGCCGAAAACCTATATGCGGCGATTCTGGTGGACACGGGGGGGTTCAGATATTCCAATTCCTCACCTGAGTCTCTAAAAATCGCCTCCCGTCTTGTCGAGGCAGGGGCCAAACCCTGGGACATAACAAAAGATGTCTATGAGAGCATTCCCTTCAGGTCAATGAAGTTGTTAGGGCTTTCCCTTTCGACACTTGAGAAAAAAGACGGCGTGGCATGGATCACGACCACAAGGGCCATGTTCAGAAAGACAGGCGCAACCGCCGAGGACGCCGAAGACTTTGTCGACTACCCGAGGAAAGTCAAAGACATCGACGTCGCCGTTTTCTTCAGGCAGGACGGCATGAAATCCTTCAAGATAAGCCTGCGGTCAAAGGGCAGGGTCAATGTGCAGAAGATCGCAAAACGCTTCAACGGGGGCGGACACGTCGCCGCTGCGGGATGCACGGTCAACGGCACCCTGAAAGAGGTACAGGATAAAGTACTGAAGGCCGTCAGGGCGGCGTTGAAGGAAAGCAAATAACATGTAAATGGACGCCGTCATCAGCATCAACAAACCCAGGGATATCACCTCGCAGGAGGCTGTCACAATGGTGAAGCGCATCCTGAGGGTTAAAAAGGCCGGACATACCGGCACGCTTGACCCCATGGCTACAGGCCTCATGCTTGTCTGCATCAACAGGGCAACCCGCCTCGCACCGTATCTCTCCGGCCTTGACAAGGAATACAGGGCGGTGATGAAGCTCGGCGAGACCACCGACACGCAGGATGCATACGGCAGGGTCATTGAAACGGCCGATACAACCGGGCTCAGCACAGGCACTATTGAGGATACGCTCAAGTCATTTCTGGGCAGGATAATCCAGCAGCCGCCGATGTTTTCCGCATTGAAACACAAGGGCAGGCCCCTCTATGAATACGCGAGAAAAGGCATCGAGATAGAGCGCAGGAGCAGGGAGGTCAATATCTACGCCATGGATATCCTGAATATCGACTTCCCTTTTGTCACATTCCTCGTCCGCTGCTCCAGCGGAACTTACATAAGGACACTGTGCAATGATGCCGGCAGAAAGCTCGGAACAGGCGCGCATCTGTTTGAGCTTGAGCGCACGGCTGTAGGGCCCTTTAAAATCAGCGACAGCCTGTCATTTGAAGAACTGAAGACAGCCGCAACCGATAAAGGTGTCTACACAATGGATGAGGCACTGTCCTGGCTGCCGGAACTGAGGATAAATGAAACCCTCGTGCGTGGAGTAACCCATGGAAACCCCATAAGGCCGGACACCGCCGCCGGGTTTACACGTGACATGGAAACAGCTCCCGGAATAAGAATAAAATCCCCGGAGGGGGAATTGCTTGCAATCGGCAGGTTTTCAGCCGCAGAGAATATGATCAGGATGAAAGTCGTGTTTGCGTGATTAATTCTTAATGTTGCATAAATGGCAGGAAGCGACCTAATAATTAAAGTTAAAGTAGAGCCCCGTTCATCGCGGCCGGGGATTGCGGGCCCTTACGGGGACGCCCTGAAAGTAAGGCTCTCCTCCCCGCCTGTTGAAGGAAAGGCGAACAAGGAACTCATCGAGATACTCTCCCGGGAATTCGGCATCCATAAAAAGGATGTGGAGATAGTTTCGGGACATTCCTCCAGAAACAAGCTCGTGAAACTCACCGGCCTGAAGGCAACGCTGGAGAGGATAAAAAAGCGTTTGCATTTAGAATCATTATAACGTATTATTATTTATATGCATGTCACAACACACAACACCTTGACGTTGCATAACATGCACCCGCTTCTGCCAGGAGGCGTTAATTTAACCTTAACATTGCATAAACGCGGCACGGCAGCCTGCCGTGCCCGCTGGCGATGTTTTTTTGCCACTGTAAGGATTAATGCACCGGTAAGGTAAAGAGTAGATACGAACGACTCGCCCCCAACCTGATGCTCCCTGCTTGGAGGGGAGGGAAAGGTGAATTACAATAAAACATTAAGGCCGGAAAAACAGCGCGTTAATCAATTGAAAAGAGAGAACAGGCAATATCCAGCCGACACGAATGTACCCGGCATTTCAGAATTTTTTGTCCGGAAACTTTTAAAAAAGATAAAGACCCTGCCTCACAACGTTGAGGAGACAGGAGAAAAGGTCGCCTTTCAGGGTCTGAAGGAAATACTATCCCTGTACCAGGGTTACAGGAACTTCCTCTCCGCCTGTCACGAGCAGCACTTCAAGGAGGCCTTCCAGCAGAAGATACTGTTCCTGACCAACCAGTCGGCCTTATGCAGGTACAGCTATGAAAAACCCAGGGGCTATCCAGGCGACTTCGGCCTGATGTCACTGATATGGGACGGCAGGCGGGGCCCCAGGTACTGCGGCTATACAGGTCTGGGCGCATACCTCAATGCCTTCACCCTCGAGACTGAAAACTGCAGGGCGAATGAATACAGGGTCTACTATCTCAAGGAGCGCCTGATAAAGGGCGGTTACAAGACCATCGCATCCATCGGAAGCGGCTCCGCCATTGAGATTGTCGAGGCCGTCAGGGACGGTTACCTGAAAGACTCGGAGATACACTTGTTCGACCAGGATGATGAGGCCCTGGACACGGCCAGCTTCGTGCTCAGGGATTTTCCGGGGAAACTGGTGTTGCGCAGGGGTAATATCATCAGGACTATCCTTAAAGAAAAAGATGAGAGTTTCAATTTCATGTACTCAAGCGGTATGTTTGATTATTTCGATATTATGTCCGCCAAGAAACTCACAAAACGCCTGTGGGGCAAATTAGCGCTGGGAGGTTGTTTACTGATCACAAACGCCCACCCGGAAAACCCCACAAGGCTCTGGATGGAATATGTTGCAGACTGGTACCTGCAGTACAAGGATTCGGAAGAGATGAAAAGCCTCTCGGAAGACCTGAACGACCTGAAAGACACGCACCTGGATATGGACCCCTTTGGTGTCTATCAGTACCTGAGTTTATATAAAAAATAAATATCTGAATTATGCACCCGGAGACACTGAATTACCTGTCAGTTTCAGGATTCCTGATTTTTGTCCTCAGCGCGGCAACGTGCAGTTTTGTTTTATTCCACAATCCCCGCAAGGCCGCAAATATCACATGGAGTTTATTCAGCTTTTGCCTCGCACTCTGGAGCCTCGGCTTGTTTATGGGGTGGACAACCAGGGATTACAACACAGCCCTTTTCTGGTCGAGATGGCTGAACCTGTCCGCGGTCTTTATCCCGGTCTTTTTTGTACATTTTGTACTGTCATTTCTGGAAAAGACCCAAAAGGAAAAAAAATTTCTCCTGACCGGTTATTTAATCACCGTATCTTATTTTTTGACAGCCCTCATGTCTCCCGATGAATTTGTAAAGAGTGTAAGTGCAAAGGGTGGCTTTTTATATTATCCCGATGCAGGGAGCGTATACTATTTCTTTCCGGTTCTGTTTACCGCCTTGGTCTTCTGGGGGGTATTTGAATTATATCAGGCGAAAAAAATATTAAGGGGACAGAAGCAGAAACAGGCACAATATCTGTTTACCGCCCTGCTTATCGGTTTCGCAGGTGGTTCCACTACATTTCCCCTTGTGTTCGGAATTAACTTTTATCCTTTCGGAACCATCGGGGTTGTAATTCTTAATATTATTTTTCCCTACACGATCGTAAGACACGAGCTTCTGGATATAAAGATTTTTATCAGCAGGGGTGTGGCAAGACTGGCAACGTATATCTTTCTCATAACGATATATCTGAGCCTGTACGCCATATTCTACAGAGTTATCGAGCCTTATCACATACTCTTTACCGCGTTGATAACACCGCTCTTTTTCATCATTGCCCTGGAAAGCTATCCGTTTATCAGAAACAGGATACAGACCATCCCGGATGCAATACTGGTGAAATCCCGCTATGACCTTGATAAAGTAAAAGAGCGGTTTTTAAGGGACATGGAGAGGGTCGTCAGTCTCGAAGAATTCTTTGCGGTGATGGATTCTTTCTTTCGCGGGATCGATTTATATCCCGTGTCATTTTATCTGCCTGATAATTTTGAGGAGATGCCGGAAAACCCGCGCTGTTATCTGAAGTGGGATCTGAAAATGAAAAAACCGGATAACGGACAGAAGATCGACAGGGAAATGCACATTATCAGACAGGCGGTCAATACGCCCGCTGCGGTTTTCTATGACAGGGCTGACAAAAATCTCCAGGAAGAACTCGATCGTCTCGGTGCTGACTGCGTCATACCCATTGTCTTTAAATCAGAGCTGTTGTGCCTGATAGTTATATCGGCGGACAGGATAAAACCCGTCAGGTATACATCTATTGACGAGGCACTGTTTCTGCTGATCTCCGGCCAGATTGTCATGGTATTAAACAGGCTGCGTCCGTATGAAAAACTCCAGTCCGATTACGAGAAGAGCCGGAAACTGGCCGAAGAGGCGCTTATCCATAAGCAGTACACCCAGGTCGCGCGGCAGATAGCCCATGACATCCGGAATCCCGCCGGGGCCATGATGCTTCTGACCCAGCAGGCGCAGAAGATTGTAGGCGCAAGCGACTTTAAAGGCAGGGAAAACGTCCTTGAATACCTCGAGGATATTATCTATGACGCAGGCCGCATTACAAAAACCGCGGATACCTGCCTGAAATATGCCTTTGCAGACCCGGGGGATAAAACAGTCATCGAGAAACAAAGTCTCAATGTCAACGAGCTCCTCAAAAAAACCATAAACCTGTTTAAAGGCAAGGGCCTTGTCCAGCAGATCAACATAGTCTCCAGGCTCCACGAAAGTCTCCC
>JAADFS010000080.1:2041-8826 GCA_013152795.1 Deferribacteres bacterium | reverse complement strand
AGGAGGAGCTTGAGCCTGAGATGGGTATTGAAGAGGAGTTGATGCCCGAGGAGGAGCTTGAGCCTGAGATGGGTATTGAAGAGGAGTTGATGCCCGAGGAGGAGCTTGAACCTGAGATGGGTATTGAAGAGGAGCTGATGCCCGAGGAAGAGCTTGAGCCTGAGATGGGTATTGAAGAGGAACTCGAACCTATTTCGGCAATGGAGCCTGGGGCGGAGTTTGAGGCAGCCGCAGTCTTGCCGGCAAGACGCTGCCGGAGATATCTGGTGCGGGCGCGGCGGTATCTGATCCTGTACAGGAAGACACGGAGGCGCAGGTATCTGTGCCTGTATTACCGTTATCTGGGGCTCTATTACTGCTGCATGTACCGTATGACGAGGAAGCGGGCCTACCTGCTCCGTTGCAAGCGCTATATCGTCCTTTACAGGAAGTGCAGGGGATAAAAACCTCACCGTATTCATGATGCCAGAGGGCCAGGGGGCGGACTTTGTCTCCCTGGCCTTTTTTCTTTTAATCTTGCTGTTGCATTAAGATGTTACCGGAGCCTGGAGAGAGACCGAAAATTTCGTACCTGAAACTTGACAATAAATTCAGGAAATGTTATTTATATACGTTTTGTTTAAATTCTTCCTTAGAAGTGCTGGTTATACAATTATAAGAAAAACTTAATACTCTTCGTATTTCGGTCATCTAATTTTAAGGAGACAGAAGAATGAGCAAAGCCGCTACCTTTGAACGAGGCATTCATCCTGAGTATCACAAGGAATTAGCCGCCGGGCAATCAATAGTACAGGCCAAGCTGCCTCAGAGGGTAGTAATCCCGGTCAGCCAGCATATAGGCGCCCCTGCAACACCTTCGGTGAACATAGGGGATGAAGTCAAAAAAGGCCAGGTGATCGGGAGCACAACGGCATTTGTCTCCTCCCCGGTCCATTCCTCAATATCGGGGAAGGTCATAGCAATAGCCGATTTTCCAAGCGCAACCGGCAGGATGGTGCAGTCCATAGTGATAGAGAGCGACGGCAAGGATGAGGCTGTACCGTTTAAAGAACATCCCGACTATCTGAATCTGCCGCCCGAGGAGATCAAGGCCATTATAAAAGATGCGGGAATAGTCGGTATGGGAGGCGCCGCATTCCCCACGAGCGTAAAGCTCTCCCCCCCGAAAGAGAAACCCATAGACACGGTGATAATAAACGGAGCAGAGTGCGAACCGTACCTCACCGCTGATCACAGGCTCATGGTTGAACGGCCGAAGGAAGTGGTGGAGGGTCTGAAAATCATCATGAAGTCCCTGGGTGTCAGGCAGGGATATATCGGGATCGAGGAGAACAAACCCGATGCCATAGAGGCCATGAGGTCTGCGGCATCCGGGGAATCAAATATCGAAGTCCGCCCCCTTGAGATAAAATACCCGCAGGGCGCTGAGAAGATGCTGATTAAAGCCATCAATGGAAGGGAGGTTCCGAGCAAGGGGCTTCCGATGGATGTGGGTGTGGTGGTGCAGAATGTCGGCACGGCCCTTGCGGTTTACGAGGCGGTGCGCTACGGCAAGCCTCTGATCGAGAGGGTGGTGACGGTTACAGGCAGGGGCATAAGAAAACCCGCAAACATGATGGTGCGGATCGGCACCCTGATGTCTGAAGTCGTTGAACAGTGCGGCGGCCTTGTAGAGGACGCCGTGAAGGTGATCGCCGGTGGCCCCATGATGGGTTTCGCCCAGTGGACCCTTGACGTGCCGGTTGTAAAGGGCACATCCGGAATACTTGTCCTCACAAAAGATGAGTATGTTTCTTCCGATGAGTATTCGGCATGCATCCGGTGTGGAAGCTGTATAGATGTATGCCCCATGGGTCTTAATCCGTCGATGCTGAGCATTTTATCTGAAAAGGGTTTCTTTGAAGAGACAAAGGAATACAATATCTTTGACTGCTTTGAGTGCGGCTCATGCGCTTATGTTTGTCCTGCAAAGAGACCAATGGTGCAGCTTATGAGACTGGCGAAGTCTCAGATAAAACCGTGACAAAAAATTTAGAGTTTAAAATTCACAGAGGTTACTAAATGGCGACTGAAGCAAAAGCTCATGAATTAATAGTTTCCGTAAGCCCGCACGTAAGAGGAAAAGAGACGGTCGGCCGGATCATGTGGACGGTCAACCTGTCTCTTCTGCCGGCCTTTATAGCTGCCGTGTATTATTTCGGCCCCAGGGCCGCGTATGTAACGGGACTCTGCATTTTAACGGCCGTACTCTCAGAGCATATCTACCAGGTAAGTCTCAAGAAGAAAACCACCATAGGCGACGGCAGCGCGTTCCTGACCGGCCTTCTCCTCGGCCTGAACCTGCCGGCAAGCGTGCCGTTTTACATCCCCATAATAGGTGCCGTCATAGCGATTGTCATCACCAAACTGCTCTTCGGCGGTCTGGGTTACAACATTTTCAATCCCGCGCTTATCGGGCGGGCGTTTCTGTTGATATCCTTTCCCAAGCTGATGACTATATGGACAGAGCCTACAGCACGGTTCGTGGCGCTGGATGCAAAGACCACCGCCACCCCGCTGGGTATCCTGAAAGAAGGCGGGCTGTCCCAGCTCATGCAGGTCTTCGGCGACAAGACGGAACTCTATATGAGCCTGCTTACCGGAAACAGGGCGGGCTCCCTCGGTGAGACATCGGTGATAGCCCTGCTGATCGGCGCAGCCATTCTCCTTTACAGGGGCTATATAACATGGCACATCCCGGTCTCCTTCCTTGCAACGGTGGGAGTGCTTGCATGGGTATTCGGCGGCCAGAGCGGCTTTTTTACCGGAGACCCGGTGATACATCTTATCAGCGGAGGCCTGATACTCGGAGCCTTTTTTATGGCTACGGATTATGTTACGTGTCCGACGATAAGAAAGGGTCAGGTGATCTTCGGGATAGGATGCGGCATCATTACCATGCTGATAAGACTGAAGGGCGGATTTCCCGAGGGTGTAATGTTTGCCATATTGCTTATGAACTGTTTCGCCCCGCTGATCGACAGAGGCGTGAAATCAAAATTGTTCGGAGCCGTTAAGGAGCAGAAAAAATGACCGCAACAGGAAAAATGACCGGAGCAGACATAATCAAGATAACCCTGAACCTCGTTGTGATATATGTGATAGGTGGGCTGATAATGGCCTTTGTATATTCCAAGACGTCGCCCATTATGTTCATAAAGGCCAAGGAAGAGAAGGAGGCGGCCCTCAAGACGATGATGCCGGAGGCGGACAAGATATCCAAGCTGGGCGACTGGGAGCCCCACGAAAAACACGCGGAATATTATGTGGCCCAGAAGTGCGGGGAACTGAAGATCAAGACCGTCAAGGATGAGAAGACAGGCAAGACAAGGGAAGAGAAAGAGTGCGTGGATCCCCGGGATATCGGCTATATCGCTGAAACCTTCGGCAAGGGCTATTCGAGCTACATAAACATACTTGTTTCCGTTGACACGAATTTTGTTGTGCAGAAGGTCAGTATACTGCATCATGCTGAAACACCGGGACTTGGAGACGAGATAGAAAAACCCTATTTCCTTGACCAGTTCAGCGGTAAGGACGTTGACGGCCTCGTTGTCGTGAAAAATGAGACAAAAGATAAAATCCGCGCAATAACCGGGGCGACCATCTCAAGCCGCGCCGTGACCGAGGACGGGGTGAGAAACGCAGTAAAGATGCTGAAAGAGAAAATATCAGGAGGAGTACAGGGATGAGCATTCACCATAAGAGCAACTGGGAATTACTGAAGAACGGAATGTTCGGCGAAAATACGATATTCCGCATGGCAATCAGCCTGTGCCCTTCGATTGCCGTTACAAACGGGATGAAGAACGGCGTTGCCCTGGGGGTATCGGTCATGTTCGTCCAGACCATGGTCAATATAACCGTCTCGGCAATGAGAAAGTTCATCCATCCAAAGATCAGGATACCGATCTTCATGCTTATAATTGCAGGATATGTGACCATCATAGACATGCTGATGGCAACATATGCGCGTGCGGTGTACAGGGAGATCGGCCTGTATATCCAGATCATCGTTGCATTCGCATCAATCTTTGCAAGGGCCGAGGTCTTTGCAAGCAAAAACAAGATCGTCCCATCGTTTTTCGACGGGTTTGGCATGGGAGTCGGCTTTTTACTGGCAATGATAGTGATCAGCTTTTTCAGGGAACTCCTGGGCAAGGGAGAACTGTGGGGCATATCGTTTGTATCGGGCAATCCCCTGCTGATTATGGTACTGCCGGCCGGCGGCTTCCTGGCCGTGGGCCTGCTTATGGGATTTTTCAACTGGGTTGATATGAAATTTTACGGGGGTAAAGGCGCATCAGGCGTCTGATAATACGGGGGTATCGAAATGGATTTTGCCAAACTCTTTGAACTGGTTGTTGCAGCATCACTGATCAACAACTTTGTCTTTACAAGATTCCTGGGTCTCTGCATATTCTTCGGCGTGTCGCGGAAGATGGAGACCGCCGTGGGAATGAGCATAACATTCACCGCCGTCATGGTGGTGAGCGCTGCATTGAGCTGGGTTGTGTATGAAAAGATAATGATTCCCCTTGACCTGACGTTTCTGAAGATCATCATTTTTATAGGCATAGTCGCGGCATTTGTCCAGTCAGCCGATACAATCATGAAAAAGGTCAGTCCCGCGCTGTATTACAAGCTCGGCGTATACCTCGCGCTGATAACGACAAACTGTATTATACTTGCGGTGCCTCTCATCAATGCGGGTGAAAAGTACAACTTTTTTGAGAGCATGGCCTTCGGCCTCGGTTCAGGCCTGGGTTTTGCGCTTGCCCTTGTTATAATGGCGAGCATCAGGGAAAGACTGGAAGTCGCCGACGTGCCGGCGCCCTTCAGGGGACTGCCGATATCGTTTATTATCGCGGGTCTCATAGCGCTGGCGTTTACTGGTTTTTCAGGATTGATAACACTGTAAGCAGGGGCAACCGTGGACAGCGCCCCTAAATTAATAAGATAGATAAAGGTGGAACATGTTTGACTTCAATATTACAAAAATCCTGGCAGATATTGTGCATGTCATAAGCGTCTTTGATGTCAATCAGATACCTGTGCCTATGCTCGGCGTCGGCGGAGGGGTGGAGGCAAGGGAATCTGTTGACATGTGGGAGGTTATAAAGTTTTCAGCCCTCTTCGTCTTCGGAATCAGTGCGGTGTTCGGCCTCGGCCTTGCATTTGCCGCCAAAAAGTTTGCAGTGAAGGAAGACCCGAGGGTTGACATGGTATCCGATGTACTTGCCCACGCGCACTGCGGAGCATGCGGCTATGCAGGATGCCGGCAGTATGCAGAGGCGGTTGTACTGAATGAGGATGTCAAGCCGAATCTCTGTACCCCGGGCGGTGCGGCTACAGCAGAGGCCGTGGCAAAGATCACCGGCAAGGAAATGGAACAAATGGAACCGATGATTGCAAGGGTATTCTGCCAGGGCGGGCGCTCAAGGTCAGCCCGCAGGTTTAAATATGAAGGCGTCAGGGACTGCAGGGCGGCCATCCTTGCGAGCGGAGGCGACAAGGCCTGTATATACGGCTGTCTCGGTTACGGGTCATGCGCAAAGGCATGCCCCTTCGGCGCGATTACAATGAGCGATGACGATCTGCCCGTGGTGGACCCGGCCAAATGCACGGCATGCGGTGTGTGCGCGCAGACCTGCCCTGCCAAGGTAATCGAGATAGTGCCCCTGGCAAAAGGCGTGCTGGTCAGTTGCCACTCAAAGGACAAGGGGCCTGCTACAAAGAAGAACTGCCAGACAGGATGCATAGCCTGCGGCATCTGCGTGAAGATCTGTCCGTATAATGCCGCCAAGGTGGAGAACTTCCTCTCAAAGATCGACCTTGACAAGTGCAGGGTCTGCGGTCTGTGTGTGACAAAGTGCCCGACAAAGGCGATTGTGGATTATATGCCCAAACGGCCTAAGGCCTTTGTTACCGAGCAGTGCATCGGCTGTCATATGTGCGCCAAGGTCTGCCCGGTCAATGCAGCCTCCGGCGAGCTGAAAAAACAGCATGTCATAAACCAGGATAAATGCATCGGCTGCGGCATCTGCGCCTCAAAGTGTCCGAAGGTCGCGATTACAGGCACGTTCAATTATAATGAAGTCCTGAAGGCATACGAAGCCAAAAAAGCCGCAAGGGCAAAGGCCAAAGAAGAGGCTGGTGCAGCGGAAAAGACGGCCTGACAACCGGAGCAATCACGTCAAAACGATTTCATACCTTCCAGCATACTCAAGTAACCCCTCCCCACCTCCTTCAACATAAGGGGAAGGGGTCCTGTTTCATTCTGCACCCTGACAACTGCACCCTGCACCCTTAACTTTGAACTCCGAACCCAGAACTTTGAACCCGCAACCCGGCCCTGCCGCGTTTATGCCACATTAAGGTTAACCTTAATGTGGCATACATGGCAGGAGGGCCTGCCGTAAAACCTTTATAAAGCGATAAGATATTGGAAGTAAGTCTTTATTGCAGGAAGTAACGGAGAGTGAAATTGCAAAAGATGTCAATATGCTGTGCAAAGTATTTCCTTAAGGAATCGCAGATAAAGCTTTTCCGGCAGGCCCTCCTGCCCGCAGGCGATGTTTTTATGCCACTGTAAGGTTAATGTGAGGTGAATTACAGGCTGGAAGGCCGGTCTTATTTTATAATTTAAAAATGGCTGTTTCAGGTCGGAAGAGGAAATACCGATATAACAGGAAAGGGGGTTGCCCGGCAGACAGCTTAACCCTGATACTACATAAAACGGCGGG
>JAADFS010000080.1:0-2036 GCA_013152795.1 Deferribacteres bacterium | reverse complement strand
CGCCGGAGAGCCTTTATAATCTATAAAGCGTTTGGTTATTGAATATACGGTATATTGAGTTGTGCAGGAATCGGCGAGAGGTGAAATTCAGTACAATATCATCGACATGCGCTACAGTATGATCTCCGGGATATTGCAGATAAAGCTTCTCCGGCAGGCTCTCCCACGTGATGAGTGTATTTTCATGCAACTGCAAGGTTAATACTGAACCAAGTGGAAATGGCAAGAAAACTCAGGCAAAAATACTTTGTTACCAAGGAGTTGCGGCTTTCAATAGCCATCATAATACTCTGGTCCCTGCTTATCACGGCCTTTTTTACATATTTTGCAAAGGAGCTGAGCGAAAGGATAGGCGACGGCACCCTCCTGTTTGTTATCATCATGGCAGGATACATATTGATCGTTATTGTCCTGACCATGCTGTTTTCACATCGCCTGATCGGGCCGTTTCAGAGGCTGAAGACCGAGATAAAGCTGATAACCTCGGGCGATTGCCACAGGCGGCTCAAGATAAGAAACAACGATGACATTTACATAAGATCTTTTATCCTTGAAGTCAACAGGCTCCTTGATGACTTTGAAAAAATGCATCGCTGCACCGAGAGCCTCATACGGCATATTGACTCGGAACTGCTCAACATACTCTCATACATAGAAGAAGGGGAGCCGTCGAAGGAAAAACTCCGTGAAACGGTGCTGGCATTTCATAAAAAGCTTAAGGCCCTGGCCGGGGAAGCCCGTCACTGAGCCTATCTGATATACGCCTCGGTCACATACCTGCGCATCATTCGGTGGCTGTTGAAGTAATATGCATTTTTCCCGATGGCATTCTGCATCATCCTTATCCACGACTTACGGTCATTGTAGTAAGTGGGGATGATCATGTTCTCAAGCTTGTAATAGAGATCATCGGCATCCGTTTCATTCATGTTATTGTCAGGCGCTATCTCTGTCGGAGCCGGGCCGATCGCCCAGCCGGTGAAGCCTTCTATGTGTCCCTCTATCCACCATCCGTCAAGCACGCTGAAATTCATTACTCCGTTGTGCGCCGCCTTCATGCCGCTTGTGCCTGATGCCTCAAGCGGCCTGAGGGGCGTATTCAACCACACGTCCACCCCGGAGACAAGTTTCAGTGCAATCTCCATGTTATAGTTCTGCAGAACTGATCTTTCCCTTTAATTTTTCCCTGTAGGAAAATATCTTCTCGATCAGATGCTTGCCTTCCTTATCTTTCGGATGGGCCTTGCCGGCGTATATGACCTGAATTTTGCCTGTCCCTATCTGCTCAAGCCTCTTCAGGTCAGTGAACAGAAGATCGGCCCTCTTGTAAGCCGTAGCCCTCCTGGCAAATCCTATGGTGAGGGTATCGTAATCCATCCCCGCATCGGAAACCGAGTTTACGTAATCGATCAGCTTCTTTTTTGCATCGAGGTGGGCGTCCCAGAGTTCATTGTCTGGGATTACGCCGACCCTCACAAATATCTCCGGTTCATTCGCCCATCCGGGGAGGTACTTATCGTAGACTCTCTTCATGCTGTCCGATGTCCACGTATATGAATGCACGCCGTTTGTTATGGCGTTTATCTGGTATCCGGGAAACATGTTCTTGGAAACCTCGCCGTGTTTCTTTGCAACACCATTGACATACTTGCTCAGGTTAAAACCCAGGAGGGTCATGTTCACATTTTTCTCGCCTGCAAGCTTCTTGAGAATGTTTTCCGGGAAATAATCACCGAAGACCTTGTTGTAAAGCTCGTAGGAGAACTTGTCATGCCCGGCCTCAAGGGGAGTGTGAGTTGTAAACACACACAGGTTCCTCACCGTCTCGGTATCCCATATATGCGACTCATCCCACACGGCCTCTATGTCCCTCTTGTGTTCATGCAGCAGCTCCAGGGTGAGGAAGGCTGCATGGCCTTCATTCATGTGGTATTTTTTCACCTGAAATCCGAGTTTCCTCAGCATTCTCACCCCGCCGATGCCGAGTATCATCTCCTGCTTTATCCTGTATGTGTCGTCTCCGCCGTACAGGTAGT
>JAADFS010000079.1 GCA_013152795.1 Deferribacteres bacterium | reverse complement strand
CGGCAGGTGCATAATCCGGCCTGTTGGCATTTCTGAAAGATTCAGTAAAGACTTCACTGATAATCCTGCCGTCAAGGTCATCGGGTATCGGTAAATTCAAATCATATAAAATTGTCGGTATAACATCCGTAATACTGAAACAACCTGCATCAAATCCCTTTCTTATATTCGGGCCGCGTGCAATGAAGATACCGTCCTGGTCATGAACGCCGCTGAACACATCCGTGGTTTCCTTCTGCACCGGGCTGATTACCGGCCCGTGCAACTCGACACCCCCGATATAATTACCGGAAAACCTGTAAATAATGTCAGGTGCGTTTTTCAGGAAATCTCCGCTGTACAATTCCTCCCGGAGATATGCCTCGGCAATCACTCTCTCGCCGGTATCCGGGTCCTCCATTTCAAGCAGCTTTCCGATGATCTCTCTTCTCAGATTTTCATACTCCTCTCCCGCTGCAACTATGCCGTTATTCTGGCGGCCTTTGACGTTTATGACCAGGCCGTCCACACACCCGTACATCCTGTACCGGAATGCCCGTGTCCTGCCCCAGTCTATAAGGGTGCTCTTGAAATAGTGTTTCGATGCCCACTGCTGCAGGAAAAGAGGCATCCTGCTGAGCCTCTGTTTTATCGCTATTTTCAGACCTACCCTTTTATATTTTATCTGATTAAGAATAAAATCGAATACCCCGGAAAAAATTCCTGCCTCCGTTGAACTCTTTTTCCCGTGAAGATAAATGTATCCTTCATTCAGTAACCAGGCATTGATGTTGACATGTTTTTCAGGGTGCTTCATGAATCCATGATCCGACATTACAAATATCGACGTATCTTTATCCGACAGATTCAGTATCTCTCCTATGACGTCGTCCACCTCGCAGTAAATCTCCTCAATAACCCTTGAGTAGGGGTGGTCCTTCTGCTGTTGAAATCTCCAGAAATAATGCTGGGCAAAGTCCGTGCTGCTGAAGACAACAGAAAAGACTTCACCCCTTTTTTCCTTCATCATACGGGTGATGATTCTGCCTTTTCTCCTTACCAGCTCTTTGCACTCGCGGATAAAGGCGTCCCTTTTTGAAAAATCAATTGCAGACATGTTAAAAAGCCTGCCTATCTCACTGCCCCACTCCGGTGGATATGTCCTGGGACGTGTATAGTCGGGGCAGGGATACCCGGATACCATCCGGCCGTTGACTTCCCACGGTGGATATGTCATGGGTACCGCCACCACCGTCATCTCATATCCCGCATCGCCCAGAAAGTCCCATATGGTCTCACCCTTGTACCTTGAAGAGTGAAGTACGCTGACATCGTCATTTACCGAGGTTTTCACGGTGGTTACAAACGACGGTGTATAATCTGTCAGGTTGTATTCACGGAAATCATAAAAGCTGTGTTTCCCGGGGTTTTTCCCGGTCATGAAGGTCACCCACGCGGCAGCCGTGACCGGAGGGTAGGTCGACTTTAAAATCCCCCTTGCTCCTGATTTTATGATCTTCCCGATGTTGGGCAGCCTGCCCCTTTCCATCAAGGGGTCGATCAGCCTGAAAGTGCCTCCGTCAATACCTATGATTACAAGTTTCCGTTTCATAAAGTTCCTTAGTTTATAAACCTTACAGTGGCATAAAAACATCACCTGCGGGCAGGAGAGCCTGCCGGAAAAGCTTTATATGCGATTCCTTCAGTTGAACCCGCAACCCGCAACCCGGAAATGCAACATTAAAGGTTAAGGCAAATCCTACCCTGCGGGTTCCCCCACAATGATACCGTTTCCCATGGTCGACAGATATATCCTTCCCCTGTGATGCGGATCCACTGTTATGTCCTTGATCTTCAGTGATATCCTGAGCAGCTCGTCATTGTCGATGGCCTTCCACGTATTGCCTTTGTCAGAGCTTCTGTATATACCGTATACGAAACCCTTTATGTCTTCTTCACCGGCCTCGGGAACGGATACAACATATATGGTGCCGTCCCGTGGATCGGTATCCATTGTTCCCGCATTGGTTATATACGGGGGTGAAATCCGCTTCCAGCTCTTTCCACCGTCGTCCGTCCTGTAAATGCCCTCACCGTACAAAGCGGCATATGCCATGTCGGGATTTTCAGGGTCCAGCGCCAGCCCGCCGGTATAATATCTCATTCCCCGGAAACCGGAATGGGGCAATCCCCCGCTGATAATCTCCCAGTTCTTTCCACGATCGACCGTCCTGTAAATACCCCTGCCCTTATCAAGTATATACACGGTCTCCGGGGCTGCCGGATGAACCAGGATTTCATTCAGATAGTTCATGAACAGGCCTTCCGGATCAGGCAGGCCCTTGTTTGCAGGTCTCCATGTTTTCCCGCCGTCGGTTGTCTTGTATACTCCGTGTCCGCTGACAGCGGCATATAACGTATTGTAATCGACCGGGTCAATGCCGAGTGCAGACACCCTTGCAACGGGAAGTCCGTTGTTTGCCTCTTTCCAGTGTGCGCCGCCGTCGGTACTTTTAAAGACCGTTCCGCTGTTTTTATGGCTGGCGTCCCCCCCGATGTAAACAGTGCCCGGGATTGTGCGGGGGTCGATTGCAAAATCCCGGCCGTTTTTCATCATATATTTTCTGTAAATCCTCCTGTCCTTTTTTATGTCCCAGTTACCCATTCCATCAAGTGTCCTGAGAATTGTCCTTCCTCCGTCGAGGCTGTAGAAAAAGACCCAATCCGTGTTCCCGGCGTAAAAGACGCCTTTCCGCCGGGGATTCAGGACCACCCGGTTCATGACCGTAGCCTCCAGGCCCCTGACCTTGGGGCGCCATGTGGCCCCTGCATCGTCACTGCGCCATACGCCTCCCCTGCCGGAGACATATATACGCCTGCTGTCCCGGGGGTCGATCGATAAACAATTCACGGAAGAGCCCCTGTTTCCAAGCCATTGCCTCTCCTGATACCACCAGTCGCCGGGCAGGATATTCCTCGACCCTGTGAGCCTCCTCCACTGCTCTCCGCCGTTTTCGCTCCTGTAGACCTGCCCGTATCTATTACCGGAGCCGGTATAGATGATTTCCGGATTATTGGGATCAACATCTACTGTAAGATATCTTGTCTTTCTCGTATTAAGTACAGAGGCGATCAAGCCTATGCCGCCCAGTCCACTGTTTTTTTCCTCCCAGGTCCTGCCTCCATCCATAGTCTTGAATATTCCCCTGCTTCCACATGCTGCATAAATCACATTTGGGTCACGGGGGTCCATTGCAAGCTGATAAACATCAACAATCTCTTTTCCGGTCCTTTCCCAGATAGCCCCACCGTCTATACTCCTGAATATTCCACCCTGAAAATCCTTGCTGCCGGGGAGACCAACGGATGAAACATATATGACATCGGAATCTGCAGGGCTGACAAGGATTGATGATATACGCCTGCCCTTCAGGCCGATGTTGATCCACGTTTCTCCGCCGTCCACGGACCTGAATAAACCGTCCCTGTAACTTCCCGCATAAATCACACGGGAATCCGAGGGATCAATGACTATAAGTCCCCTGCCCCTGTTTTGCTGTACCCCCCGGCTGTTGAATATCACCTTCCTGCTCAGCAGCTTCCAGGACTCACCCTTGTCAGTGCTCTTGAAAATCCCTCCTTTACCGTAACCGCCGGCCCCCAGATAGAGCGTGCCGGTCTCTGGATCAATTGCAAGCGCAGCCACCAGCCTGTCGGACGGCCAGTCCAGACCTCTATTGGCGGGGATCCAGGTTTCACCATAATCATCACTCCGGTAAACACCACCGACGTCTACACCCGCATAGACCGTATTCGGAGAAGCGGGGTCCGGCAGGATGAAATTTGTATAACCCCCTCCGTTCACCCTTACCTGTCTCCAGGAATAACGTTCCTTATCATATATCTTCTGATGCAGGGATTCTTTTTCCCCGGAAGATATACCGTCCGCAGGATACAATGCAAGAATAACAAGAGACAAAAACAGCAGTTTGATGGCACCGAGCCGATACATGTTCAACAATGCATCTGCAGGAAAATATCGCCGGCGGGTCGCGTAAGGGCCCGAAAGATTTACGGCAGGCTCTCCTGCCCGCTTATGCAACAGCGGTATCATGCCTTCCATCCATGTTTCTTTCCTCAATAATATTACTCGCTACAATAAAACCGGCAAAAACCGAGAAGTGGTACTGAAAGGTTATATTCCACAATATATGGGTGAAAAAGCTCATTATCACATAACTGATAAGCACGGCTATAAAAACCTCGGCCAGGCTTCTTGTATGAATATTCGCCGCACTCCTGCGCAGTCTGAAGGCGTGCCGGAACAATGCAAACAGATAAAACATATAGGCAGCCAGCCCGAAGATGCCCGTATTCATCAATAACGTCAGATAATTATTGTGTTCAGGCATCGGGCGCATTCTGTCATACATATATCTTATCCTTACCTTGATATCAAAACCGTTACCCATCAACCAGTCCTTAAGGCTCGTGTGATTCATGAGATAATCAATATTATCCTGCCAGATACCTATCCTGCTGGCTAACAATTTCGGGTCAAGCTCAAAGAAACCGCCTTCACTTTCCATGATAACCTTGGCATCCTTGAGTCTTTCCTGGACGGTGGGATTGTAGAGAATCATTACTATTACAACGGCGGCTGCGAGCGTATTGGCTATCAGATTCCCTCTCAACATATTCCATACAAACAGCATGACCAGCATGCCCAGCCATATATTCCTTGTATACGTATAGATCATTGTAGAGGCAAGTATGCACAGGATGACGAACCATGCCCTTTTCTGGAAAGGCCTCTCCGATACCGAATACAGGTACAGGCAAAAGAAAAAAACGCTGAACAGGAAATATGAGAAAAGATTATTATTATGGCCGTATGCAGCGATCCGGGGAATCCCTCCGCTGCCGAAAGCCGTTATCCCCATGATCCAGTTTTTTATAAACACGATGTACGGGAAGAGTATGGCTATAACAACGGCAAGGCTTATTATATATATTTTCTTTCTGTACATTTCATCGCGGGAGGCGAGAATCACCATAATGGTCAGGTTTATGATTGCAAATCCCTGAAACAACCTGAACCAGTATCCCAGCCCCGCCGTTATACTCTTGGAAACAAATATGGCTGGAATACTCACTATGAGGAAGGCAATGTAAATCTTGTTTATAGTCAGCTTAAAGAGATTATAGCGCGAGACGACGATTGCATAATATAAAAAAAGCGCAACGAGCCCGCCCCCGATCACATGGGTGACCCTGAGGCCGCCCGTTGTCTGAATAGTATAGAAGACATCCACAACGCCACGCGTTGCCAGCAGAAAGTAGAAGGCATATTCCACATTCGTCAGGAAAATGAATACAAACATCGCCCCTCCGAGCAGGGCGGCGGCCAGGGAATACGACTGCATGACAAGGCGCGCAAAATAATAAGAAAGCAGCCCCGTAAAAAACGGATTCAGAAATTTTGCATTGGTTACCCTGTTAATTAACATGATCTTTCACGTACTGCAAAATATCGCCGTCGGGGCAGAGGAGTCTGCCTGGGAAGCTTTATCCGCGGTTCCTCCAGAAAATATTCCACACGGCATATCAAATCCCCGTGATTCGTGTCCGTTGTCCGTGACCGTAAAAGACAAACAACAGAAACGGACACCGTTGACCGGCACGAAGGACGGCCTTTCACATGATGTATTGTTGAGAACTCGTCTGGATAACAGCATTTGCAATGGATGTTACCTTGCAGTCGCATTAAACTACCGGGAGTGGGCGGGGTGCCTTGCCGAAAAATATTCGCAGGTCATCTTCAGTCCATCCATGAGGGATATCTTCGGTTCCCAGTGCATAATCTCCCGTGCCCTTGTACAGTCTATCACGCTTCTGCGTTGTTCGCCCTGCTGGGGAGGACCGTGTCTCTCTTCAACAGACGGTTGAATAATCTCCTTGAGACTGCTGAAGATGCGGTTAATCGATACCTCGACACCTGTGCCTATATTGAATATATTTTCCGTTGTATCGTTTGCGATGGCAAGGATGTTGGCTTCAGCCACGTCTCCGACGTATACAAAATCCCTCGTCTGCTCGCCGTCTCCGTTGATGACCGGCTGCTCTTCATCGAGCATCTTGCGAATAAAAATCGCCACAACACCGGCTTCTCCGTGAGGGTCCTGGCGGGGCCCGTATACATTCGAATAGCGGAGCGACACATAGTCCAGCCCGTAAACGGCCTTGTAATAGTACATGTAATGTTCGGCTGTCAGCTTGGTCACCCCGTAAGGGCTGATGGGACGTGCAGGATGTGTCTCAGGAGCCGGAAATACATCCTGTTCTCCATAGATGGCGCCGCCTGTTGAGGCAAAAACAACTTTTTTTATTTTATATTTGACGCAATTCTGGAGAATGTTGATGGTACCCAGTATATTTATCCTGGCATCTGAAACCGGGTCTGCAACAGAAAAGCGGACATCCTTCTGCGCAGCCTGGTGGCAGACATAATCAGGTTTTTCCTTGCGGAACACGGTCTCCAGTTGCGGGTCCTGAATGTCCATCTTATAGAATGCAGCCTTTGCATTGACATTTTCTTCCTTGCCTGTCGAAAGGTCGTCTGCTACAACAACATCGTAACCCTCATCAATCAATCTGTCCACAATGTTTGATCCAATAAAACCGGCCCCGCCGGTTACCAGAACTTTCATCATTCCCCCCTAATCCTGTTTCTTCACCGTTTTTTATTTTATTCTGCACCCTCACAACTGCACCCTTAACTTTAAAAACCTTACAGTGGCATAAAAACATCGCCTGCGGGAGAGCCTGCCGGAAAAGCTTTATCTGCGATTCCTTCAGGAAATATTCCGCACAGCATATTGACGTCCTTTGGAACTTCACTCTCCGTTACTTCCTGCAGCAAAGATATATTCCGATATCCCATCGCTTTATAAAGGTTTTCCGGCAGGCTCTCCTGCCCGCTTATGCAACATTTCAAAAGGGATGCAATCAAGCCTCATGTAAGCCTGTAAATCATATCCGGAATAACATATCGGCGGTTGTTCAGGATGGCTCCGACTATATTGACCTTTTTCTCTTCAAGCGGTTCAATCGCCCACCTGACAACCTGCCGGTTGGTCTTTCCTTCGTTCACTACAAGAATAACACCGTCTGCAAAGGCCGAAAGCAAAACGCCGTCTGTAAAATTCTTCAGGTCCGGGCATGAAATAAGGACTATATCGTATCTTTCCCTTAACGTCTGCATTACGGCACTCATGGCCGGGGATTCAAGGATGTCGTCCGGAAGCGGCAGGGTTTTCCCCGCCGGCAGAACATACAGGTTTGGACCCGCATCCCGTATTGCCTCATCCAGAGGGAGCTTTCCCGCAAGCACATCCGCCATCCCCTGATTGCCCGATACTTTAAAAATTTTAGACAGATAAGGAGTCTTTAAACCGGCATCAACAACAACCACTTTATGGTTCGCATTACGGGCAATACAAACCCCGAGATTGGCGATTACAGCAGCGGTATCCTCCGGCGAGCCTTCGGCGTCGGTTATTAATATGGTCTTTAATTTTTTCTCTTTACACAGAAGATATATCCTTGATGAAAGCTTCCGGAACGGGCGGATCTCCTCCGGGTTCGCGGGATTGATTTCGGTGATCAAGCGGCCGTCCTTCCATTTATTTACAGGGATGGAACCGATGACGGGTACATTAAGAAACCTCTCTACATCATTGGGGGATTTAAATGACTGATCCAGATAATCAATTATAAAAACAAGCATTACACCGAAAAACAGGCTCATAAAAAACGAGATGATGATGACAAATGCATCGGGCGTGACAACAGGAGTAGCTTTTCTCGCCTGTTCTATTATCTTGACGCTTGCCGGCCCCATTGCCTCTATGTCCGGCAGTGGTTTGCCGTTGAGCCTGTCAAGCAGGTCTTTTATATACTTTTTCAGGAGTACTACTGTTGTATGTTTTTCACCGTACTTCAACTGCAACTCGGCAACCTGCTGCTCGAGGTCAAAGATGACATAGGAGCGACTCACTACATTGGCTATCATCACCGCCATCTTGGGGTCATAGTCTGCTACATTTATATTGAATATGTTCACATCAGCAGGCATCCTGACCCTTACATTTGTTTCGAGATTCCGCATGGCCATATCAAAGAGAAAGTCCTGTCTTTCTTCCGGCGTCATTTCTTCAAGTTCTTCATTGATCTTTCTGACCCTGCGGTCTATTAACAACGCCTTAAGCTTCGAAGAAAACTCTTTTTCGTAATCAAGTGGCCGCTGGTCGAGACGCAATGCCTTAACTGCACGCTCAAGGACGGTCCTGGACTTCACCATCTCGGCATATGAGGTCACTATGCTTTTTCTTCCAAAAGACATTTTTCTGTAAATATCCACATCCGTCTTTTTATTCCCCTCTACCATCATCTTGACGCTTGCCAGGTAAAGGGGTGTTTCAAGCTCCTGTGATATGATGACCGTCGCCATTACAACGACTACGGCGGTTATAATTATGGCCTTCCGCCTGAAGATAACCCTCAGATAATCCCGCAAAGTTGTTTCTCTGCTCTTGTATGCCTCCACTTATTTTATCCTCCACTTAAAAAATTCCCGTTGAGACTATTATC
>JAADFS010000078.1 GCA_013152795.1 Deferribacteres bacterium | reverse complement strand
AGGAAGATAAAAGGCTTACGTCCCGCAAAAAGATTGACCAGGAACATAAGGACTGGTCAGAAGAGAAGAAAAGAAGGCGGGTGGAGGAAAGCACCAAAAACTATATTTTGTCGCAGAACAAGTTCAAATACGAGATCGCTCTAACCGGTGCACAGTCCCGAGTGGTGTCCAAGCTGCTTGGATTGAAAAGTACTTATACACTTGAAGAACTCAAAAGACCATTTGTTATTGTTGCCATGGTGCCCGACTGGGACAGGAATGACCCCGAAATAAAGAGGATGGTTACTGCTCGAATGCTGGGGTTTTCAGAACAGCTATACCCAAGCACCGGCCTGCCCTGTAACGACCCTGCACCTGACTGTACTGCACCTGCTGTGGTTTACCCTGAAGAGCATGGCATTGATACAGCACAGAGCGGTGAAGTAACAGTGAAAACCTTGTAGAGGAGGATTTTATTGATTATCCCCGGGCTTTCCAGGAAAGGATAATCAGGAAAATGATAGACCTCCAAAACATTCCTGCCGGTACTTTCCCCATAGACGGTCTTGATGGCAGGGAACTGATAGAGCTGTTTAACAAGCTCAAACAGGGGGGAGTTCGTGCGCACAGTAACAGCTTTTGACCCGTCGTATAATGACTCCGGTGCAGGGCCGTTTTTGGATTTAACCAGGGCCGGAAAGGTTTTGTATGTTGACAAGGGAACGGGGTTTGGGCTGGGAAGGTATGAGATAATTCACATCGTTGACTAACCTCAAACTGCATGTTAAACTATATATAACCAGTTGAACTGATAAAAGGAGGTTCTACCTATGGCTATTGTGAAAACCTCGGCTAAAGGACAGGTTGTTATTCCCAGGCAGGAACGAGAGAAACTCGGTATAAAGCCAGGCTCAAAAGTTATAGTTGAAATCGTTAATGACCACATTGAAATACATCCGTTGCCTGAAAAGCCGGTTGAGTATTTTTGCGGCATCTTCAGGGAAGGCAGCTCTCTTACAGAGGCTCTGTTGAGGGAAAGAAAGGGGGATCTTGAACGTGAAGAAAAAAGGGCTTCTCGATTCTTACGCACTACTGGCGTATCTAAAAAGAGAAAAGGGTTATGAAAAAGTAAAATCCCTGCTTTCATCAGATGATACACTCATGCTGATTAATGATATCAACCTCGGAGAGACCTTTTACATCCTTGCGAGAGAAAGAGGAATAGAGCAGGCAGAGTATTTTATGGATGTTATATTTCCGAGCCTGCCCATCAAAAATATCACAAATACACTCATTGATGTGCTCGAGGCTGCAAGAATAAAGAGCGAATACTCCATATCGTATGCTGACTGCTTTGCAGCAGCCACAGCTATGAGAGAAGACGCCTCCATAGTTACAGGAGATCCAGAGTTCAAAAAACTCGGTGAAAAAGTCTCCATGGTCTGGATTTGATTGTGTCCTTGTGGCTGACGATAACAAACATGTGATTGCAGGGAAATGTTTCGGAAATATTGTTTTCTTTTGTTCCACTGCCCTTCCTGCTTAATACGGTGGGGGTTACTTGACCTTTACTCTAATGCGCCGACATTTCACACCTGAGATACGCGCATAACATCAGGTTTATAGTGAAAACTTAAAATACACGCCTGTTCATATCAGACCCCTCTTTTGTTTATCTTTCGTCTGCCGGCCTTAAACTGTTTTTGATGCAAACACAGAAGCTTTGCTTGCATCTCCTGATACTGGAAGTCTGCCCTTTCCTAATTACCCCATACCCACGTTGCAGATACTCCTTTCAGATATGAATAGTTGTGTCCATACAGGCGCTGAAAGTCCGGAGACGGAATATGGATTCTGTATAGCTGACCTGTATTTCTGATCTGCCCGCTGAACAGTAATCATCGTTTAACAATCAACTTTTTAACCGGACATGGACGTAGAACTCCCATGTCCGGTATTTATACGTTATTAAAAGGAGGTAACCTTGGAAGATTCAAGAGACGTTATAGCAGATTGCAGGAAACTCCTGAAACGTTCCCGGGAGACCAGTTTTGTTGGTGTAAAGGCAAATTTCCACCTGGGGAGACTGGTTCAGGCCCTTGTAGAGAAAAAAGGTGAGATTGCCGTAAAAGAGCTCTCGATTACTTTATCCAAAGACGGTCTTGCCGTGTCGGAGGGGTTTCTGTTTGATGCTGCAAGGGTTTTCAGGTACCTGAGAAGCGAGCAGAAATTGAGGGAGCTGAAATCCAGACTGAACGGCTGGCTATCCTGGGGCTTTCTGGTAAATAGTTGCACAAGGGCTCCGGAAGGAAATACGGAAGAGGCCGGTCTGTACCGGGAGAGGGTTTTAACCCGGATAGAGAAAACATTGAGTCAGGTTGATGCTCTTACAGTCAATGCAGATAATTTGCCTGCGGATATCGGGGAACAGCTGAAGGGCCTTCTCTTTCACATACATTATGACAAGGCCCGAGAGGAGAGACGGATACTTGAAGGCAATTACAGGGCTGCTCATATGGCGGACCTTCAGGTATATGAGCATTTTACTGTTGCGGGCAAGGAGGAGATCGATCCGGAGTCAGGAAAAAACGTGAGACTCCTTGATATCCACAGGTGTATCAGGTTTGCGGTGGATACTATGATATCCACAAACTGCAGGGCCTGCTTCATCCCGGGGGATGCTACCGAAACGCATGCTCCTACTCCAAATGAACAGAATGTGTTGCTGGTGGAGCTACAAAAACTTGCCAGGCATATGCCCGTGTTTATTGAGCCGGGCAACCACGGCCTCAGCAAAAACCCCAGGGATGCTAATGCGCTGGAGTTTCTCAGAGGAAGGCAGAATATATTTGTTGTGGACAAGCCCTCCATCTTTTACCAGGAGGGACTGTTTGTAAACAGCACTCCGTCCGTCCGGTGGCCACAGAAGGATTGTGCAAAGATATTCGTGCTGCCGTTTCCGGGTAAATCCATAGTTGAGAGCACGGGGGATAACAAGTCCATAGCAGAGCTGAATAAGGCTGTCAGTTTGAAGCTGAAAAGCATTATCGACTACTTCAGGACGGAAATAGATCCGAGGGTCCCCAATATCCTGCTTGCACACATTACGGTTGACGGCGCCCAAGGGGCTGAAAGTGACGAAATGCTTATGTATGATCCGCATATACATCCGGATGAGTTCAGGGAGTTTGACTACGTGGCACTTGGGCACATCCATAAATATCAAAAGATCGATGGACTCAATGCCTACTACTCAGGGTCTATCGACAGAATGGATTTCAACGAGGAAGAAGACAGGAAGGGGTTCATCCTGGTTGAGTTTGATGGGAGGACCCCTGAGGTGCAATTTGTAGAAACGCCTGCCAGAAAGTTCAAGACCCTTACTCCGGAGTTTTTCATGCTGGAAGACCGGGTGGAAATGCTTGAGCGGGATACGATCTACCGGATCAAGGGGGAAGTATCAAAAGAACAGTATGAAGAGCTGAAACCTTTTCTGAGGAACGCTCCTGTTCCAATAGTGAACAAACTGACCGTCAAACGCCGAATACGAGTCAGGGATGAGAAGATGACAGAGGACCTTAAGGAAGATGAAGCCGTAAAAAGGTACCTGGAACAGATGGAGGTGGAAGAAGACACGATCCATCACTGCCTTAAAAAACACTACGAGATAGTCAGGGGGTAATAATAGAATGGAGCCTTTGTATTTGAGGATGCATAATTTCCTCTCTTATGAGGATGCAGAGCTTGACTGGCGAGTTATCAGGGCTGCCTGTATTCAGGGAGCCAACGGTGCAGGGAAGAGTGCCCTTGCCGATGCGATTCTGTTTGCCCTGTTTGGTGAGACATCAAGGGGAAGGTCAGACGATATTGTTAAGCTCGGGAAAACAGAGATGACTGTTGTATACGATTTTGAGCAGGCAGGGCAGTCCTGCAGGATTGTCAGAAAGAAGACAACCACAGGAAGAGGGAAAAACGTTGTTGAGCTTTTTGCTATGGGCAGTAACGGCTCTTCCGGTCAATGGGTACCTGTTGCTACAGGAGATGAGGCGAAGAAGAGGATACTGCAGATAATAGGAAGAAATTTTAAAACTTTCACTTCGTCATCATTTCTCCTGCAGGGACAGGGGGAACGGCTTATTACTGCAAAGCCTTCCGAAAGGTACAGGGTGGTTTTTGACATTATGGGCCTTGATGTTTACTGCGAGTACAGGAAAAGGGTTGCAAAGCAGAGAAACCAGCTGGAAGGACAGCTGGAAGTAGTCATGAAGAATATCATGGCGTTTAGCGAGAAGGCTCAGCATCTGGAAGTCTTCCGGAAAGGAAAGGAAGAAGCAGAAAGCCAGCTTAAGGAAGCAGCGGGCTGTATAGAGAAGCAGGAGGCTGTTCTGGCTGTTAAACGTGCGGATCTTGCGGTTATCTCGAACAAGGTTGCAGAGTTGCATAATGTGCTGAAGGAAGTTGAAGAGCTTGAAAAACAGAAAGAGAAGTTGATCGTTGAGAAATATGCCCTTGAACATTCATTTGAAAACCTTCCGTCCGGCATTCTGGAGCAGGTGAATCAAAGGCTGGCCGAATTGCCTTCAGACGACTCAGGCTTGCAGCAGGCAATTACTGAACAGGCCGGTATGGAGGCAAAGCTTGAGGGAGCAAGAGAGCTTGAAAAGACATTAAGCGATCTTGTCCAAAGAAAAAACGCACTGCTGCAACAGGTTAAGGAGACCGCGGATCACGTACAGAAGTACAGAAAGATTTTCAGCAACAGGGAGAAGATTCTGCAGCTCCTTGAGGAGGAGAAGACAGGTAATAGGAGGATACAGGGCTTAAATGTCCAGACAGAAAACCTTCAGAAGGAGGCTGAGCAGATAAATAAAGACCTCCGGAAGGTATCGGAACTGGAGACGGCGACAGCAGGGCTTCAAGCTCTGCTCAGCAAAAAGGAGAAGGACAGGGAGGCAAGCCTCAAGATAGTCAGGCATAAACTCGTTGCTGCTGAAAAAGAAGCTGGTATGCTTGAGCAGACAACCTGTAAAGGTGAGGGACAGTATGCGGAATGTCCGCTCATCAAGAAGGCTGTTGAGTCAAAACAGAACCTGCCGGGACTTAAAGCTGAGACAGAGGTTTTGAGCAGAAGCGTGGAGTATGATGAGACACAAAAGATCGAAGAGATCAGGAAACAGATCGAGGCTCTTGATGCGCCGAAGCTGAAGATAAGGCTTAAAAATATCGAGCAGGAGATGACGGCAGCCAAAGACGAGGTAGCCTCTTTGCGGAGACGCCTTGACGTCATTTCCACATGGACAAAGCAGGCCTCGGAGATTGATAACGCTGAAGCTGAAATCAGAAGGGCGGACGCAGCTGTCAAGTCAGTCACTGAAGAGCTGGAGGGTGTTAAGAAGAAAATAACGGAAATCGAGAAGCAGAAGGAAGAACTTGTCCGGCTTGAAGCCAGAATAGTAGTGGCTAAAGCAGTTGTTGAGAGATTCAAGGCTTTCAGTGAGTTGAGGAGGCTTCAGGCAGATATTAACAGGCTGGACAAAGAAATCAGCCAGGCAAAAAACAAAGCAGGGACCCTTGAAGAATTCAAAAAAAGCATCCGAGCGCTTGAAACAGAGGTAGAGGTGCTGACGGTACAGCTGAAAACCCTGAAAGAGCAGGAACAGGCTGCTCTGAAGGAGATATCACGTCTTGAGACTGAAGTAATGAAATGCCGGAGTGCTGAAGCAGAGGGGAAGAAGGCCGGAAAAGAGTCCGAAGACCTCAAGCTTCAGGTCAAGGTCTGCGAAATCCTCGAGGAGGCTTACGAAAAGATTCCTTTCTATATACTTGATAACGTTATAGAGATAATGGAGGAAGAGGCCAATAAGGTCCTTGAGGAAATCAGCAGCACCGGCATGAGACTTGAGTTCAAAACAGAAAAATCAAACAAGTCAAACAGCAATGTGAAGGATACCCTCGATATCATCGTCTCGGATATTGCCGGTGAGAGGCCTATTGAGCTCTATTCAGGCGGAGAGAATACAAGACAGATACTGGCCATTGCTGTCGGCCTGGCTGAGCTCAGTGCACGAAAGGCCGGAGTTAAAGTTAACACCCTGTTTATTGATGAGCCGGCAGGACTCGATAAGCAGGGCCTTGTTGATTTTGGCCGGATGTTTATCAAACTTGTAGAGGCAGGCATGTTTAAGAAGGGAATCATGATGGCTCATGAAGAAGTCCTGAAGGACATCTTTGAGCAGAAGATTCTCGTGACTAAAGAGGGAACCTGCAGCAGGGTTGAAGTGCTGGTTTAACACTGGTTTGGCAGGAAAGGGGAGGGGAGGTTAATGAACAAGGGTCCTCCCCTTTTGCTGCTCAGCAATGATAAAAGTAATATATAAATGACAGGAATATCCCGTCATGTCTATTCACCGTTAAGGAGGTTTAACCGTGGATATAAGCAGGATTGAATCAATAATTGAGCAGTACGTAAAAAACAGCCCAAACGCTTCTCCGAAACTCTTTCTCGATAAAATCAGAAAAAACCTTCTCATCCTCATGTGCCAGACCGACGAGGCAGAAATACTCAGGAAAATAGACGTATTTGGAGGGGAAAGGGCAGTAGCTTACGATATAGGCAGGGCCATACTGAACCTGTTTGCCCTAGCCCGGAGTCTTGACGTTTCCTTAGCTCCGGAGCTAAATGCCCTGTCAACAAAAATAGAGGGCCAGATTAACGCTACAGTTAGACCTGATAACGGGTCCGCTGCGGCCAAACCTGCCGCGACAGCCACCATCCCGGAGACAACCCAAAAGCCTGCCAGTCAAAGCACAGCGACTCCTTCTGACGACAATTCAGGTTCTGAAGATGGTGTAGCCAAAAGAATAGAGATGTATACCAATGGAATGAATAACGCCAAGGGCAGGGAGGAGATTACCCAGATATGGAAAGAGGTGGCTGCGGACAAGCTTTTGAAGGGACCAGACAAGGCAAGTCTCCAAAGGGTCAAGGATGAGGCAATAAAACGGTTACAGTAGCAGATTGCATGCATGGTGGTCTTTTTCACAGCAGCAGGACTTCTTCTCCGGGCATTTCTCTGGGCTTAAGGAGTATATCTATCCCTTTGTCTGCCTGCGAAATTGCCTTACAGAGGCTCTTAGGAGGCTGTTTTTCGAGGTTTGGAGGCAGAAGCATTGATGCTGTTGCAGCACAGCTTTCTGATGAAAATAGTTTATATACCGTTACCAAAAGCCGAACCAGATAAATTAGACAGCGTAGGAGGCTTGATGGCGAGAAAACTTCCAGATGTAGATCCTATGTCCTTTCTCCCGGTAAGGTATGAGGACAGGAGATATCCTGTGTTTTCTGAAAAAT